>JAFQGD010000007.1 GCA_017398355.1 Akkermansia sp.
ATGTGCAAAGCCCCCTGATTCGCACCAGGGGGATCTATTTGCCAAAACTGGATAAAGGTACTTGTAACGTCTTGATAATGCAGCCTCCCTTTTTTACAGCTATCCTATTTTGGACAGCTATGTTTTTTTCGTTTTGTAAGATGGGGGATATTGAGAAACTATGAGTTCGCAGGACTTGGAAAAGGGCTTGGCTTTTGGGTGAAAAAACGTACAAAACAGCGGGGTGCCGCACCCTTCTCAAAGGCTATTGCAAAAGGCTGCATTCCTGAAATTGAGGGGATGCAGCCTTTTTCTTTTTTTGTGCTGATATTTAACGAATTGCGGAGTCCTTAATTATTAAAAAGAATGTATATTGAAAGGCTCAAAACGCCCTGATTTTGCCCTTTCTTACTCCCCGGGGACTCTAAAGGACTGGGGTCCCGGCATACAATAAACCCATATTTTGATGCAAAGGCTTAATGGTGAGTGGATTGGATAAAAGCATATGGTTTACCCCTCTCAAATAAAAGTAGTGTTGATAATGAATACGTTATGAGCCTGCCCCATAAAAGACTATACTTTTGCCCCTTTTCCAGCCCGAAAATCGGCAAGCTTTTTAATGATTCGCCCCTCTCTGTCTCCCGGCAGACCAAGGGCTCCACTTCGAGCGAATCCTCGGCTTTTGCCCGTCACGGCGTCCCGGGTGGGCGTATCGAAGAGAAGCCCCCAGAAAGGAGGGCGCAAGCCCGAACTCGAAGCCGGAGCCCTGTTTTTGCGCCATCGGCAACAAAAATGCAGGAAACGCGCAACAAAATGCCCCGCCACGCTTGAACAGAGGGGCGGGAATTGATATAATGCCCGTACAGGGGTGCATATAAAGAGAAAAGCCTTCACCATGATAGTTGTATTTTTCGCAATGGTATGAAACTAAGCATGCACAGCAACGCTGAGGAAGGCTTGCTTCTCATCGGATTTGATGATGAGGGCCGTGAGAAGTTGCTCGGCGATATTGAGCGCACTATAGCTCAACAGGACCACGAATTCGATATACTCGACACGGAGCTGTCGCCGGATGATCCGCGCGGGGGCAACTGGAAGCCCAACGATTTCTACAACATTTCCTGGAATTCCGATGAGAATGCTCCGCTGCATGTGGACGACAGCGTTTATATTTCGGGCGGTAAAACAGCCCTCATGGATTTGTATAACCGAATCCGCCTGCTGCCAGCCGACTGCAAGGAATTGGAGCTTGCTGCCGTGCATTGCGAGACTGCGAAGCAGAAAAAACAGAGACTAATCGGTAAACTCTTGCTCCTCCTGCTTCTGAATGCTGCGATTGCTTTTGCGTTGCTTCTCGGCTCGCTGATGCATGCCATCCGCCATTGCGAAGGGTGGGAATCCCCCGCTTTTTGGCACTACATCGTCACCTACGTCATGTTCTTTGCCGCCATCTCCCAGCCACTCTGGCTGCTGGCAGAGGTCCTGCCGGCAAATCGACTCCGGAAATTCTGTTTTAATCTCTCGGGGCTTTTGTTGCTCCCCGGCCTGCTTATTGCCGCGCCCGTTTACCTGTGTGACTCCGACATCATCGGCATCGATTCCTACGCCTTGCGAGTTCCCCTGGCTCTCCTGTTCCTCGTTGCCGCATGCTGCGTCTTCTTCTACTTGCGCAAACGCGTGCGCAATAATGGGATAATTGAAAGGGGGAGTCAATTAAAGATAGCATCAAGGACATGAAACACAAAAAGTTATTTATATATTGTTCTCTGGCATCGGTACTGGTAATGCTGCTGGCCTACGTTCTTTTCACGATACACTTCCATTACCTGGCTAAGCCCGCACTTTTAGCTGATATACATTCCGGTTATCCTGATATTGAGGAATCCGATTTGTACCTATCAGGGTTACCCATGCCTACAAGTAACGGGGATATTGTAATCGAATATTCCTTCGTGTATAACGATTACGGAGAGAAACTTCACTTAACATATTACTACAGAAACACTCGACCTATCGGATGTTATAAATAATATGTGTATTTTTGCGCCATCGGCGACAAAAATGCAGGAAACTCGCAACAAAATGCCCGTTGCGCCTGGACGGTGGGAAGCTTTTATAAGTTCAGTAATTGAACTTGAAGGACATGATGAAAAGTGTATAATCACCTCATGGCTAAGCTTAACGTGTTACAGAATGAGATTTCCATTATCTCTGTCGATGGGCAGGACTACATCTCGCTGACAGATATGGCAAATGCTCGTACTGATGATGCACGCGCTGCCGATGTTATCAAAAATTGGATACGCAACCGCTACACAATCGAACTATTGGGTACATGGGAGATTAATTCATAACCCGGATTTTAAAGTGGTCGAATTTGACCACTTTAAATCGCAAGCCGGCTTGCCCAGCTTCGTGATGAGCGTGTCCGACTAGGTGGAGAAAACAAATGCCATAGGCTTAGTTGTACGCAAAGGGCGCTATGGCGGTACATACGCCGTGCGCGACTTGGCATTTGAGTTCGGCACTGCTATCAGTGTTGCCTTCAAGCTTTATCTGATTGAAGAGTTTCAAAAACTGAAATCAGCAGAACAGGAAAAACTCGGCTGGACTGCAAAGCGAGAACTCACCAAAATCAATTATCGCATTCATACAGATGCAATTAAACAAAACCTGATTCCTGCGACCATTAGTGCCCAACAAGCCAGTTACATCTACGCAAATGAGGCAGATGTCCTCAATGTTGCCATGTTTGGTATGACCGCTCAGCAATGGCGCCGTAATAATCCGACACTCCCCGGCAATATACGAGACTATGCCACCGTCAACGAGTTGATTTGCCTCTCCAATATGGAAAACCTGAACGCCGGGTTTATTGAATCCGGCATGAGTCAATCTGAGCGCTTGCAAAAGCTCAATAAAATAGCCATTCAGCAAATGCGCGTCCTGACAGAAACTGATAGTCGGCTTTTGTTGAAATGATGGCTTTCCTATGAGTGACTTTGCTCCATCGGCAACAGAAATGCAGGAAACGCGCAACAATATGCCCGCCGCGAGCGTCTATTTATTAGAAAATCTGCACTTTCTGCCATTTTTTGTTGCGGATTCGGTGCCGGAAAGTATTATCTTATGTAAAGGAGAAAGAGAATGATGAATACAATTTTCCGTAAAATCCTTTCCACCACAGCCCTGTGCCTTGCGGCAATGGGGTTTTCTGTGTTTGGCTGTGCTCCTGATCATGAAAATGTAAACAATCAAATCGGGGGAGCAGAAATCCCGGCAGGATGGGATTTTTCCACGAAGAAACGGTGGAAGGTGCGTCATGAATTTCCCAACGGTGGACGACTGACGAAACATGTTATTGATTTTTCGGAGCTGCCGGAATTTAGTCCATACTGCGGCAAAGAGGTGCAGTTCCTCTCCCCGCTCGCTATTCAACGCACCGATTACGAGGCCGGCACCTCTTACGAACTACAAGACAACAAACCGCAGCCCGAGGGTGTGAGCGATTTGTACCATGTCCCTGTGCACACGGGAAAGCTGATGGCCGTTCGCTGCTTATGGGATGAGTATCTCAAGCCAGGAGCTAAAGCATTTAATTTGGAAACTATCAGTGTAGAAGCCCTACTGGAAATTCAGCACCCCCACGTGCAGGTCAACAATGGTAAGCCACTATATTTAACATACGTTCTTGCCGACCACAAGACTCCGCCACACCGCATTCGTGCCCCGTGGAAAGCCTCAACAGCTACTGAGTCCCCCCACTCGCTGGAATTGCTGATGGAGGCCGTAAGAAGCACGCCCGAGGTCGAGGGAGCCCTCGAGAATCTGCAGGTAAGCCAACACGACGAATAGTCCACCGTCTTTCCTCCCATGTCCACCCTCCCCAGCATCCTCGCCACCACAGCCCTGTGCCTAGCGGCGGCGGGCGAATTCTTGAGTTTCCGAAATACATAGAGCAACCTATAAATACTCCTGTCGCGTATGACCTCCAATCTGTCACCAAACAAAAAGTTGCACTTACTCCCCTTGCAGTGCATCCGCAAGCCTCAGCCCTCTCCACCACCCGCCTGTGTAGCCCCCCGCAGGCGTTTTGTGCTGAAGTTTTTGGCCGTTTGCGCCATCTTTACGCTGATTGGGACCTCTATTTTCGAAGTGAAAGAGTATTTAAGCCAGCAATCTGCCACAAGCTGGCGTACTTGGGGCGGCATGGTTGAGACTATTTTGGTGACCTATTTGCCCACGGCATGTCTCTGCATACCGGCTCGCACACGGCGTGGCACGCTGCTGCAGCTTTGCGGTCTTGTTTGCCCCTTCCTTGTTGCCCTTGCAGCCTGCACCCTGTGCTGGGGTGACCCTCACGACTACGGGCATGGCATGGCCTTTGCCATGGCTGTAGTTATTCCTGCTTTTTTGGGGCCTCTCTTTGTTTTCCTACCCGTCTGGCTCCTGCACCTAATCCTCTGCGTTATAGAAAAACGCAAGGAAAAAAAGAGCTATTAAATTGGCTCGCATGAGTAACCTTACCTGTCCTAGTTCCAGACTATCGCTTGCAAGTATAATGGCCCCGGAATTTAGGACACCAGTATAAGCCCCCTTTTACTTGTGTAGCACAGCAGGCGTGTGTATAATCAACCAACACACGTATATGCAAAACGAAAAGATACATAAGAGAGGGCGTTACAGTGCCGAGTTCAAGGAAAAGGTAGCATAGGAGGCGCTTACAGGCGCCAAGACGCATGTTCAGATAGCATCTGAGTACGGCATCAGTCCCGATTTTTAGTAAAGGAGATGGTTGGCGAATGTTTCCGCCGAGGCGACCGTAAGCGCGAAATGGAGAAAAAAGATGAGCGTATAGCAAATCTGTCTAGCCTGCTTAGCAGTACAATAGGTAAGTAATTTCGCAACCCGTCAAATATCAGTAAGGTGCGAATACATAAAAAGCAAGGACTTTCGATTTCTGCGCGTTAAGGGGGTAAAATTAAAGGCGCTTTGTAACGGTCACAATATCATTCAGTTATAAAGTGCCGCACCCTTCTCAAAGGCTAGCACAAAAAAGCGCACCAAATGGTGCTCTTTTTTGTGCTTATGCCCCCGGCGGATTCGGGGTCAAGCCCCAAAATAGAGATACAGTCCCCCCGCTTGTAAAAGGTCAAGAAAATGAAAATAAATGCAATTGACAAGGTATAATCTTGAGCAAGCATTTAGCTTTTGGTACCATATAAGCTATGGATTCGGAGCTGACGCTTTACCTGTTCTATGATAAAGATTTTCCCTTGCTTCTGCCACCGCCTTACGATGAAGGCGAGCCGGAAGGAGGCAATGTCTGTTTGCAGGTATGTGACGATATGGCAGAATTAAATGATGAGCTTGCACTAGCCGGGCGAATATTAAAGCAGGTACAGGGACAAGGCATCAGCTTGAGTGTGTATCGCAGGGAAAACAAGGCCCGAGCTGATGATTCCGCCGTGCGATTGAGCCATGTTCAACTGCAGCAGATGCATTCGTGCAAATGTGGTTTTGACTATTCGTATTACACTTCCCAACAGATTAGCTCGAGATTCAGACAGGTTTCTAGCTTCTTTCTGATTACGTTTCCCTGTGGTGGGGTGGATGCCGGAGTGCCATCGAATGTACCGTGGATTTTTGCCGATGAATATCGAGGAAATCGCTTTGTCGTGACTCCGTTCACAGCAGCACTGGCTGATTGGTTAGCGCTTCTTGAAGAGCAGGCAGTTACCTTTCCAAAACTGAGAATAGATTATTTTTCGGAAGGCTGCTTGGTCATATGGTATATGTCAGCTGAGGACGAAATCAGCTCTCTTGCGGCCCTTGGCTGCAATGTTGAACTGCGTATTCATCCTGCCATGCTCCTGCCGAAAGATGACCCTATCGCTCCATTGTTCCGATACCTCATGCGCAGCTCAGTTTGGCGGGAACTCCTACAGCCACCGAGCGAAGCATGCGATGAAATTTGATATTTCCAAGTAATCAGAGCGAATCATCGCGGAGGCAATCTAATGGGGCTAAAAGATCCCATTTTCGCGAAAAAAAGCATCTTGAAACGAAAATAAGGTATTCGCTTATTTTCGTTACGAGTCCTAATCAAAAAAACAAGAAGCTATCTCATTTTTGGCTCTTCTCTCCACGAGCGCAAATGTCAATTCATACAAAAAAGAAAACTATTTTCATTTCTAAACACTAACATTCAGCATTTCTTCAAGGAGTATAGAGGCAAAATATTCATCTCTCTGCATGCTCTAAAAGGTGTATGTTTTTCAAATAGGGCTATATTTTTTGTTTGACACCGAAACGGAGGAAGAGTATTCTGCAGGGTGGTAAGAGGTATCTTGCAGAAAGCATGCAGCGTACAACTAGCCCCGGCATTCGCCCGCATAGCAGCAGCACGCGCAAGGTACTGACACCACAGCTTCCGGAGGGAAGCTCACCAATGACCCGACAGGAAAAGCTCACAGAGATGAGAATTCATGCCGGACTCCCCCGCTGCTTGCAGCAAAACAAAAAAACAAACACGAAATACAACCATGGCAGTAGAAGAAACAACAACAGAAAGCTGGGGCAGCCGCCTTGGTGGCTCCATCAAAGGAGTTCTTGCGGGCGCAATACTCTTCATTGCTGGTATCCCCCTGTTGTTCTGGAACGAAGGCCGCACCGTCAAGACCACTCAGGCATTGGAAGAAGGCGCAGCTAATTGCACGGTGGTACCATCTGCCGATACGGTAGATGCCGCCAACGAGGGAAAGCTCATCCACATCACCGGCACAGCAGCTACAGAAGACATCCTCACGGATGAGCTCTTCAGTGGCATCAGCACCAAAGGCATGCGACTGAGCCGCAAAGTGGAGTACTACCAATGGGTGGAGGATTCCAAGAGCGAAACCAAGAAGAACGTAGGCGGCTCCACAACAACGAAGACCACCTACACCTATTCCAAAAAGTGGGTAAGCAGCCCGGAAGACTCCTCCGAGTTTAAGGAAGCAGGCCACGAAAACACCGTTTTCTTTGCAGAGGCAGAGGATAGCACCCAGTACGCACAGCAAGCCACATTGGGTGCATTCTCACTTACATCCAGACAAATCAGCTCAATCTCCGGGCAGGAAAATGTAAAACTTGAAGGAGTACAGTGGCCGGAAGCACTGAAAGGGCGCACCACCGTCTCCGGCAACACGCTTTATATTGGCCGTGCAGCCAACCCCATGCAGGCAGCCATCGCCGAAAAAGGCGCAGCTCCCCAGCTGCCGGTGGAACAAGGCTACGTGCAGATTGAAAATGAGCCCGGCAAGAATCTGCTTGTTGTGCAGGATGGAGGACTGGTCTATGTGCAGTCCTCCATGGGTGAGCTTTACCAGCTCGTAGGAGATGCAAACGGGACTCCCATGGTGCAATTGCGCAATGGAGCACTCCGCAACGTGACAGGCGAGGCTGAGATGGTCGGTCCTGCCCCCACTTTCCCCTACCAGATACCGGCATCCATCCAAGTAGAACGCTTGGGCGAATGCCCCGTGGTATGCATCGGCACATACGCCTATGTCCGCACGAGCGACAACCGTCTGCTCAATATCAAGCCCTATCAGGATTATTTCGTGGTAACAGACAATGGTGTCATGCGCAAAGCAAACATCATGCTGGCGCCCACAGCTGCAGGAGATAAGGGAACCGCAGATCCCTCCGCACCACAGGTAGGTGATGTACGCATCACTTGGACCTATGTTGGCCCGCAGAAACCTGTGAGCATTGTTGCAGTACAAACAGGCAATACATTTGCTCCGTATGTATCACAATCCAGCGGTTACAAAGTTGATATGCTCTCCAATGGCATCAAAACCAAGGAAGAAATGTTCCAGAATGCAGAAAGCGCCAACACAACGATGGCATGGATTCTGCGTTTTGTCGGATGGCTCATTATGTACATTGGTTTGGGCATGATATTCAAGCCTCTCTCCGTGCTGGGTGATGTATTGCCCATCTTGGGTGATTTGGTTGGCGTAGGCACGGGCATATTGTCCTTCCTCATCTCCGCCGCGGTGGCTCTTATCGTCATCGCCATTGCATGGGTCTTCTACCGCCCGGTCTTGGGCATCATTCTACTGGCCATCGGCATCGGTCTTATCGTATTGCTCATCAAGAAAAAGAAGAGCAGAAAAGCCGCAGCTCCGGCAGCAGAATAAACTCATTTTTCTATCCATTTGGCGGGGTGCTTTAGGGCACCCCGCAACTTATTCTAAGACAAACATGAAGGCTCGATTCCTGTTTTTGAGTTTGCTGGCTGCGGTGTTTTCTTACGCTGCACAGGCCTCCCCCATCCAAGAAATTGCCCGCCAATACGAGGGGGATCCTCATCATGATATCATTATCAGATTTTACAACGATATTCAGCGCACAAACAACGCCAATATACAGGACGCAAGCGGGCGTACACTGCTGATGTATTGCCTGCAAGAGCTACCGGAGATGCACATGGCTCAGCTCATTCACCCCTTATTACTTGCCGGGCTGAGCCCCCATACAGCCGATATCGCCACCGGGTACACACCCCTTCACTATGCTGCCCTGCGCAATGACTACCGCCTCTCATGCCGTCTTTTGGCCTTTGGTGCAAACCGCGGGGCAAAAGACAAATATGGGCGAACTCCGGCCCAATTATCCACCCTTCCACAACTAAAAGAACTGCTCAGTACCGGCAAACCGGTAGAAATACATAGCCAAAGAGCAGCCGCCCTTCACACCAAAGCCTGCCAAGGAGACAGCGCGGCCCAATACAAACTGGCACAGCTTTATCGCGATGAATCCACAGAAGAAATAAGCTCCATGAGTGCTTGGGTGAATGACCCCAACTGCCCCGATGTGGATGCAGCCGAAAGTCGCTGCTGGTTGGAACAAGCGGTCGCAAAGCATTATCCCCCGGCAATGCATGAGCTGGCATTGAAGCTCATGTGGGGCATGGATGGTAAACAAGACGAGGCAACCGCTTACGAATTGCTGCAACAAGCAGCACAAGCCGGATACAACGAATCTATCAATTTCCTCAAAGAAAACCCTACCCCCCACAAACCATGACCGTTTACATAGATGATACCGCCGTACGCATTTTCTCCGGAGCCACTGCTCTGGACGCTCTGCGTCGCTATTGCACTGATAACAACCTTCCCCTGCCCCAAGGCGAACTCTACGATGCCTGGGGCAATGTCATTGCCCCCGATAGTCCCATGAACGAGGGCCGCCGCATCTACACCACCTCACCCACCTGACCATTCACCCACAAGCATGAAAGCGCCCTCCCTATTCGCGCTCATGGCGTTTTTAGGCAACGCCATAGGAGCGCAAGTCACCATTCTGGGCATCAACGATATGCATGCGGATGTGGATAATCTGCCACAATTGGCAAACTACCTGAAAACCGAGCGCGCCCAAAACCCGGACATCCTTCTCCTCTCTGCTGGGGACAACCGCACCGGCAGCCCCTATGTGGACATTGGAGACCACCCGGGCGCACCCATGATTCAGCTCATGAACAAGCTGGGCTTCAACCTCTCCACCTTGGGCAATCATGAGTTCGATGCCGGCGAAGAAGCCCTGCGCTATTGCCTGAACTTGGCAGAGTTCCCTTTTGTCTGTGCCAACGTCAAGGCGACATCGGGAGAAGCACTCAAGCTGAAGCCCTACCATATCTTTGAGCGCAACGGTGTGCGTATTGGTGTGCTGGGTTTGCTACAAACAGGCGACAACGGGTTACCGGATGCCCACCCGGACCAAGTCAAAACGCTCAGCTTCCGCTCGCCTTTTGAAGTCGTGCGCGACTACGCCTATCTGCGCGAGCAGTGCGATGTACTCATCTTGCTGACTCACATAGGCTTTGAAGACGACGTAAAGCTTGCCCAAATGTTCCCCGAAGCGGATGCCATCATCGGTGGGCACTCGCACACACGAGTGGAAAAAGAGCAGGTCATCAACGGCGTTCTCATCACCCAAACGGAAAACAAGGTCAAATACCTCACCAAACTAACCTTTGATGTAGAAAATGGCAAGGTAAAGGAGCGTAAGTTCGAGCTTATCTCCCTGCGCAAACTTCCAAAAGATGCCGACATGCAAACAGCGGTGGAAAAGGTGAAAAACAACCCCTACATGACTCGCAAGCTCACCACCTTCCCAGCCGACATCAATCGCCGGGAAAGTTTGGGCTGCCTGATAGCAGATGCCCTGCGTTTCTGTCTACAATCAGACATTGCAGTGGTCAACATGGGTAATGTGCGTCTGGAAAGCTTCCCTGCGGGAGAGTTCAAGGTGGAGGATTGCTACCGCCTGGATCCCTTCGGCAACAAGAATGTGGTCATGAAACTCACGGGGCGTCAACTTATTGATTTCCTCAATGCAATCCCCTCTACGGATCACCACGGTGCTCCCTGCGTATCCGGTTTGCGCTACAAAGCCAACAAACCGGAAGGAGAGCTCAAACCGATGCAGGTCACAGAAGCCACAATGGAAGACGGCACCCCCTTGAACTCGGATGCAGTCTACACCGTGACAACGAATTCATACCTCATGGCCACCGTGCCCAACATACCCCGGGTAGAAACAAGTGTCTACGATTTGGACAGCGCCGGATGCATGATTCAGTTTCTCGATGGCAAAGCAGAAGTTGATTATTCCAACGTTTCCCGTGTCGAACTCAATATCTGTAAATAATTTGCTTGTTCCTAAATCAATCTCGCGGTCTCGCCCGCTTATTTAAAGTAGAACACGACCATTCACCCGCATGAAAAGGAATCTTTGCATCGCCTTGCTACTGGGGCTCAACACCGCGTGGGGTGTACCCGCACCCACTACTGCGGCGCACCACTCGATTCGCTTGAACATGGAGGCCGCAGAGATTGCG
Organism: Akkermansia sp.; assembly: GCA_017398355.1. Classification (GTDB taxonomy): domain Bacteria; phylum Verrucomicrobiota; class Verrucomicrobiia; order Verrucomicrobiales; family Akkermansiaceae; genus Akkermansia. The sequence continues at coordinate 10,874 of JAFQGD010000007.1, forward strand.
CGCACGGGGCTCAACGAAGCACCCGGTGGTATTTGGTACAAGCTGGATAATCTATCTCCCTTACAAGTCAGTTTCCCGGAGATTGATACTTTTACAGCATCCACCACGTATGGTGCAGATTTGAGCTCGGATATCTGCGCTACCTACATTCCCCAAAAAGATAGCGAGGCAGCGGTGGTGAAACTGAGTTGCCCGGATTTCTCTGCCGTGGTGAAATTAAACTTCACCGCCAAAGATTCCGGCACAGCGGAAATCACATGGAACGAAGCAGGAGAAACACGCCACCTGCGCGGTGCCTCATTCACCATGCGCCCGGAGGGGGATGCCACCGGCATCCTCCTGCCCATGGAGCAACCCGAAGGCGACCCACCCCTGTGGAATGACGGACTTGCATCCATACTGAGCAACATCGAATCTACCGTCTACCACACTGCCACAGACAAATTGTACCAAAAGCGGCTTGTTTCCCTGCTTCCTTTGGTGATGGTGATGCACAATGCCTCCTACACCACCCCGGATTTCAAAGGAAACACAGCCCTGCACTATGCGTGTGGGCTCAGCCAGCTGGAATTGGTGACATGGCTGGTAAACCACGGTGCAGATTTGGAAGCACGCACAGACAAAGGAGCCACCATAGATGCCTGCGTGAGCGGGCGCAATGCAGCTTCCATCAAAAGCCTGTTGAAACGCGCCCGCACCGAGCGAGATACGGCCCCGAGTGGCCCCATCGTTGATGAAGACACCGCTCGAGCCATGGCAGGGATGCTGGAAACCGCCTTTTCTTGTGCAGACATCCGCTCGGCAGCATACCGGATACCGCAAAAAGACACTCAAGTGGAGCAAGCGGCACTTGCACTCTACTCATACGTTAAAAGCAAGAAATGCCTCCCTGCATGGGTAGACAAAACAGAGCCACTGGGAAATCTCTTGGAACTCTCGCTGAGAGCCAAGATCAGCGAGGCCATGTATCTGGAGTCTCTCACCAAACAGCTCACTACCCTGCGGCAACAAGCTCTTGCACAATATCGGAATGAAGGCAAAGCACTTGCGATGTTGCCGTACATGATGAGCGTGCGGGAGGCCGACCACACTTGGCACGATGGGGCCACCGCCATGTACCGCGCTGCCAAAGAAGGCAATGTGGGGCTTGTGCGCTGGCTGCTGAAACATGGCATAAGACACCTCAGGAATGAACGAGGAGAGACCGTCGGTGTACCGGACAATGCCCCGAACGCCTCTCTTATTTGCAGCATATTGGCTCCGAACTCCCCACGCGGTGTGCAAGGTTGTATCGCCCCGGAACAGGTAGTGGGAAAAACACTCTGCATGTTCGATGAAAAACAGCAGCTTCGTTTAAGCATCAACTGGCAGCATTCCAATGCCGAATCCGAGGGAGAAATAAAAGAAAATGAGGACTGGTGTATCGAAGAAAAGAGCTACAAACGCACCGGCGATTGCAACGCTAGCGTGACACTCCGAACCCAATGGGCACCAGGTGGTAGCTATGCTGCCGGGTGGCGGGATATTACCATCGACCTCACCTTCACCTCAGGAGAAGAAGGCACGGCCACCTACACAGAGTGCAACAAACAAGGCGAAGAATCGGCTTACACCGGTACTTTTACCCTCAAATAAATACTCATCATGAAGAACATGTTTTCGCCGTTATTCCTACCCGTGGCCTTTGCGATGCATGCCTCGGCACTCATGATACCCGGCACACTCGCAGATTCGTGTCTGGAGGTGGATTTGAGCAACATTGAAATCTGCGAGACGCAGGGCAACGCCGAGCCCCACAGCACATGGGAACGCAGCAGTCTCACCCCTCTCATTATCTGCTACCCGAAAGGAGCCGGCAATGAAATCAGCGTGCCGCATCCGGGCAACCGGGAGACCATCGGCGTGCCGGGCGCACCTTACCTACCGGATGCCACGGCCAGCTATTCCCCTTTCACCAATGGTGAAAGCAAGGGGATACTCTATTTGGAGCATGCAGATTTTGAAGTACAAATCATCTTGCACTTTGAGCGAGAAAACGCGGATGGCACCTACTCCGGCACGGCAGAAATCACCTGGAAAGAAGCCGGCACCACCACACACATGCGCCATGCCACCTTCTGCACCCGCGCCATACAGCCGGCCGATTTTCCCCTGCAACTGCCCGTATCCCCGGCTCCCATAGAAGAGGCAACGGACAACCACTCCGAGCTGCAAGCAATCTTCTGTGAACTTCAGAACCGCCAAGCCCAAAATGCAGTAGAGGAGCTTTACCTGCGCCGCCTGCGCATGCTCCTGCCGCTCATCTTAGAACAGGGGGATGTGAACCTCACCACGCCGGAAACAAAAGGCAATACCGCCCTGCACTACGCCTGCGGGTTGGGACACGCGGAGCTGGTACGTGCGCTGGTGCAAGCCGGAGCCAACACCCAAGCGCGCACAGATAAAGGTGCCACCCCCCTCGATTGCGTGAGTGGCCCCCATAGTAGGCTCATCAAGACACTACTGAAATAATTCCCGCCACCATCGCACCCATGCACAAAATTCTCCTCATCCTCTCGGTTCTTGCAGCGGCCTCCGTATCTGCCGCTGTGCAGGCACCTGCCAATTTGAATGGCTGTGAAATTCAATTCAGCTACTCTCCCTCGTGGAAATTCACCCCGTTGCTCATGGGCTTAGGCAAAGCCGAACCCGGCACCACCAACACATACACCGTGCAGGGTGAATCCCTCCGCTACAATGTAACCTACGCCCCCCAAGCCACCGCATCCAAGGCCCTATTAACCATAGACGGCAAGCGGAATAAAGCCACCATCCGAATGACTTTTCACACGACAACATGCGGCACAGCCCACATGAAATGGAATGGGGCAGATTGCTTTGACCTCACCTTCCGCGTACAGGAAAACGCAGCGCCGCAAGCCTATCTCCAACGCATGGGGGACCCCGTGGGAGATGTCATTCCCACCTCCTTAGCGGGCAAGGTGCTGGAAATTGATTTCGGCGGAGCTTTTGAATGCCGTTGGAATCCGGATACGGAGGAAACGAGCTACCATGCCAGCAACACCCAGCCGATGTCTGTGCAATTCCCTGTATCCGGCAGCAACTTCACCTGCCAAGGGCAGGATGGCACCCCCCTTGCCGTGCAATACGAACTCCGAAGCTGCGGGGCCATTGTGTCTATTGTTGGCGGGCAAGAACACAGTATAGAAATTTCGCTTGATTTTGCAAACTCCGAATCAGGCCTGGCTCACATCTACCGAATAGAAGGAGACAACACCTGGACAGAGCGCGCGGCGCGCTTCCGCATTCGCCCTGCCACCACCGATGACGCCCGGGTAAACATGCCTCCAAAGCAAGGAGAAGATGATACGCTGGCAGACCTGATACGCGGGCTGGAAAACATTACCTACCCCACCGCTGTAGAGCGTCTATACCAAAAACGGCTGCTCTCCATCTTGCCACAAATCGCGCAGGGCGCCCCCGTCAACACTATCATCCCCAACGCCAACGGCACCACGGCACTTCACAATGCCTGCGGGCTCAGCCACGCCGAACTCGTACAATGGCTTATCAACCACGGTGCAGACACCACAGCCAAAACGGCCAAAGGTGCCGGGGTGGATGCCTGCGTGGGTGGCAAAAATGCCCGCGTCATTCGCAGCATTCTCCAAAAAGCAAAGACCCCCCAATAATTTCATTTTTCAAAAACTCATCTACCATGACAAGAACATTCATTCTAGCATTATTGCCCTTCATGGCACTGAGCTATCATGCGACGGCCGATGTAAAAAAAGCCAGCCAGCGAGATTTGGGCTATACCGAATACTACTTAAAAGAATTTGAGGCAGAGGTAAAACGAGCCCAAGGCAGCGCCAACACCATGTTCCGCAATAAGAATGAAGCGCTTCGCCGCGTGCAAGCACTCATGCAAGCCTACCCGGATGACCCCGCCGTGCAAGCTCTTTACGAACGCACCCGTACGGCCCTCATGATGAGTAAGGGTAACTATAATCAGATTACCCCCGCCATGGTAGCCTACCTCAACAATGAAAAACAACTGCGAGAGAAATATGCCCAGCTTAGTGCGGCCAAATGGCAAGAACTTCTGCAGGGGCGAGAACTTCTCGCCCAAGTCTTCCCCACGGTAGACCCGCTCAAGAATACGCCGGAGACATCCCCCATCGATAAAACCATTGTATTGACGGATGTCAAGTACCCCGATAATCAATTTGTAGGCGGTTCCGGTGAATACATTGTCGTAGGCAAACCCTCCACCGGGTTTTATTTCGTCAATATAAGCGGGCGCGAATGGCTCGGGCCGTACGAGGCTATCAAACGCTTCCGCCGCGAGGTGGATGGCTCGCTGGGTGATAGCTTCAACTTCACCGTACTGGGCAAAATCACCGGTCCGGTCATGGAAATTCCCGGCACCCGCCGCACCAATATGGCCTGGGGCTGGGTCGTAGAACCGGAGGCGCTTTATATTGATGGCCGCATCGTAGCAACCTTCGATGCCCAACACGAGAAGAGTGGCTCCTTTGTGGAGGAAGCGAAAGTAGCCGGCATCAAGGAGGGCTGGTACACGGAGAAGGATGTGCCGGATAACGCAACGCCCGAACGCGTGATGGAAATCTTCTTAGCCTCCATCAAAGAGAAAAACTACCCTCTCTACCGCAAATGCATCAACCCGGAACGCTATAAGACAGAAACAGCAGAATCCCTCTTGCGTTACCATTGGGATTTGCACCAGCAGCGCCTGCATGGCGAATATGTGCATGCCACCTTCAGCGACACCAAGATTACCGTTGCCAAGGGGCATGATGATAAGAATGATTTGGAAAATTTCTTTTTGAATGATGCCCAGCGCGCTCAGCTCACAAAAATGCAGGGCGAAAAAGTGGAATATGCCACCGTCCAAAGTCAAGCGTTCGATGCAAACGGCAAACAAATCGGCGTCAAGCATGCGCATAAGCTTATCCGCAAAGGCAATGGCCGCTGGTACGTGGATTCGTATGAAATCCGCTTCTGATAATTTGAACTTTGACACTTTTACTAAGACATGATGAAAAATGGATTTTTATGGGTATGGGCTCTTAGCGGCTTACTGATTCTCCCCCAAACTCAGGCTCAGCAGGGCTACGATTTCACCGAGAATGAGGGCTACGATTTTTCGGAAAATGAAGGCTATGATTTTTCGGATGATGAAGAGGAAATAGCCGCGCAAAAAAAATCAGCGGATGATAAGCGTGCTTTACAATCTCTGCTCTACAATGGAGCACAATATGCTCTTGCCTGCCGCAAGGCATACCAAGAAGAAATTGTATGGCCCGTTTCTGCATGCTGTGATGGCATTATAGGTTACAACGACTTGGTGGAATGCACCAAGGATCCGGCACCTGCCGATTTGCATCGCGAAGCCGTTTCCAAAATCACCGGCAAACATCCCTTTGCTCCGGATGCCGGGCAATTCTTGGAGGGTATCTTATCCCGCACGACCTTACAACAGGCCAAGCCCAACCTGACTGCGCAACAATACGCAGAGATTGACCACGTCATCTCTCGCTCTGAGAACCTCATGAAATGGTTTATGGGTTCCTTTGCCAAGGCCTGCGCCGTACACGACTACGATTTCCTGAAAGAAGTGCAGCGCGTGGTTCGCTTCAAAGAATACCTCAAATCTGCTAAAGTAGAGGAACTGGATGAAAAATACTACGCCATGATGCACGCATATACAGGAAGTTATGTATCATCCCGAATCTATAACGCAGAACAACATTTCTCTACCAACATCCGCGAAAACAGCGTAAGCTTCTTCCGCCATTTCCACAATTCCATTAGCCGCGCAGAACGAGAACAATGGATTTCCTTCATCGTTTTGGGGGGCTCCAGTCGCTCCTCCTATTTAGGCCCGGAGTTTGGTATCAATGCCAGATTTGAGCACAACAAAGTGGATGATCCCTATATGTACTACGATATCAGCGGCACCCGCGTCATTCCGGCCGGTACAAACGCCGCTACTCTGCTTGCCAGTTACATGCACTACTTTGATTTCTGGACAGATTCCCGCATCACGGCAACGATGGATTTGGGAGACAAAACAGGCAATATCGTCCGCATAGCCAGCAATGAATTCTTGAGCGGGCTCGATAAAATGGCCGATGAAATCGTCATCCGGGAAGACGCAGATTTCAAACACACTATCAGAAACAGCGCCCTGTACGCTCTCAACAAATTGACAATATTGGATGATGAACTATCCAACTTCCTGCCATACTTGGAAGAGAACTCCAAATTCCTGAAAAATCGCCGCAAAACCAACAGCAAGGGCACCCTCGCAAATCAAATTCAAGTGCGCGCAGAGGAAGCAAGCCGTCTCCTTGACCACATGATGAAAATAGCCGGCCAACACGTACCGGCTTCCGATGTGTCTCGGCAGAGCGATTAACACCACGCCCCTAGCAAAGGTAAAATGAACCACAGAACATACATGAAACAGATATACCGGGTCTCACTCGTTGTTGGGATGCTGCTCATGTGTACCTCCTGCGGCTTGCACTCCGGTCTTTTTGGCTATAACAAAGGCTTTGGTAATGCCGGGGGGCACTATGCCGGGCATTACGATGATGCAGGCATTCCCATCTATGGTCATGAGAATGGGCGCCCGGTATATGGCTACACACAGGTGGGTCGCCCTGTGCATGCCCTCAACCAGCTATATGCCGGCTGCTATGTACCCAACTGGGGCTCTGCTTCCTCCTATTACCCGAGCGGCGTGCGCTTCTCTTCCCGCCCGCCCCGCCTTTACCACAACAGCAACATTGAAGCCGGGGATTCCGTCCCCGGATACAACCGATACTACTAACAGCATCTCACACCATGGCACAACGACGCAGAAGTAACTATAACCGCCGCGCTCCGCAATACACGCGCATTCCCATTATCCCCGGCATTCTCTACCTCAACCTCAGCCGCAGCGGAGTATCGCTCAGCTTCGGTAAAAGTGGCGTGGGGCGCGCCACTGTGAGCAAGAGCGGAGTGCGCCTCAGTAAGAGCATCGGCGGTTTCAACATCGGCAAAAGCTTCAGTTTTTCCAAAATGGGCAAGCTTTTTGGCGGAAAGTCCAAGAGCAACGAGTAACGCGCACCATTCCCATTAAAAAGAACGGCAGGAAATCCCCCCGTTTCCGCGTCTCGCTTTGCCTGCAGAGAGTAGGATAGAGCGGAGTGGATTTGTTGGCAGATGGTTCAATCTTCATGGGGTTATATCATACGGGTTCAAATTTCCGGCGATTCACCGAGAAGAGCGCGCCATTCAAACTGATCATCGCCTCGCCCGGGGATGAGCTCATAAGCATACCTCCCGTGCGTATCGCGAATCTTTTTATCTGCTCCGGCCTGCAACAAAAGTGGTATAACCGCATAATGCGTAGAGGTGGCGGCTGCATGCAACGGGGTGAATCCGCTCTTGGAAAGAGCGTTCACCCGGGCTCCGCGGCTCAACAGATAGCGTGCGCTTTCCACACAATCATTGGCTGCGGCTATATGCAGAGGGGTCATGCCAAATACATCTGTGGCTCCCACATCAGCGCCCTTTTTCACCAGTAATTGCGAGACCGCAGCGCTCTTCTTGGCTGCCAAGTGCAGCGGGGTGCGGCCATCCACATCCTTTGCGCGCACAGAAGCACCCTTTTGAATCAACAGCTCGGCCACCTGAAGAGCCCCGGCATTGGCTGCTTTGTGCAGAGGCGTTTCACCATGCGAATCCACGCCAGAAACACTCGCTCCTGCGGCGAGTAATTGTTTCACCGTGGCCGGATTCCCCTTTTCCGCCGCCGCATGTAGGGCGCTATACCCTACATTTCTGCGGACTCCCCCCAGCATGTCCGAAGCTTCGTACTTTTCTGCCATTTCCCGAGGAGTCACACCAAAGCAATCTCGCACATCGACCTCTGCTCCATTCTGAAGCAAAACATCTGTCAATTCACCTTCAGTTCGTTCTATTGCACTAAAAATCGGTGTTCTGCCCCAATTATTTCTGGCATTTACATTGGCGCCTTTTGCAATAAGCGCTTGGGGAACAGTTACATCAATGCGGCAGTGGTGAAGAGGCGTGTTGCCATACTCATCCCTCATATTCACATCTTTCCCTTTTTTGATAAGGGAAAGTGCTAAGGCTTTATTCTCATCATCAAAGTGAGCTCCAAACGCCGCATCATGAAGTGGCGTTTGCGTTTCAGCGCTCTCCTTGGCCGTGGTAGAGCAAGATATAAGCAGGGAGCAGATGGCTGCTGCACAAATAAATTGGCGGGAAGATGGAAGATTATCGATTTTCATGGCAGAAGATTTTTTCGTATGTAAGGAACCTCTACCAGACTACCAAAACTTGTTGAAAACTCAATAAAAATAGGCTCTGTCCTACTAAATGGGTCCTAACTACCCATACTTTTCAACTATTCAGAACTATCATATATTAAATAACAAAAGAGGGTAAAAATGAAGCAACATTTTTACCCTCTGAAACGATAAAGAAACGTTCTGTTTTGCTTAGGACCTTATCTTATAGGGATAAAAATACCCATAGAGGAAAAATATCCGTCAGAAGCGGTTGTTGCAATTTCTACATTAAATTCAATGAGATTCACAACTATTTTCCTCCTTTCTATTTTTTTAAGGAGCAAAAATGACCCGTTTCTTTATCGTACTAATTCTTATGAGAATTATATATACAACTCTCTCTACAATAGAGAGAGTTTTTATTAGCCCGATATGCAAAATGTTTCATATCGGAAATAGTATATCATAATTCGACTATTTTGTCAACAAAAAATTTGCTAAAAATATCATATTTTCATTTACATTAACTGCATAACTCGTTATAATATCCTCATCGAATAAGAGGTTATGAATAACAGTGCAATTACGAAGTTACTCAATGATTTTAAAGCTCTTTCTATTTCGGATAGGGAGAAATTTATTGACTATATATCCACTAATTCAACACCTTCAGATTTTAAGTATCTTTCTGAAACGAAATTAAGCAGCGGTATTATTTGTCCATATTGTTCTTCAAATGGTAAAGGTTTATATAAGAAAGGCTTTCATTCAAATGGCAGACCTCGTTTCTATTGCAAAAACTGCAATAAGAAATTTTCAGCCACAACTAATGGCGTTCTATATCATTCTAAGAAAGACTTTTCTGTATGGAAAGAGTTTATATCATGTTTCTTACATGGTTTTTCAGTTCGCAAAAGTGCTGAAATATGCAAAATTAACAAAAATACAGCTTTTTTGTGGCGGCATAAGATTTGCAACAGTCTAATTGCAATTATGGACAATGTTACAATGAGTGGAATTATAGAAGCCGATGAAACATATTTCAGAGTAAGTTACAAAGGTAATAAGCAGATTTTCAAAGATGGTACTATTGAAAGGAAGAAGCGGAGAAGAGGTTCATCTATTATACATCGCAATAGAAAACGAGGTTTGTCTAAAGAACAGGTTTGCGTACCCTGTGCAATTAATCGCAACGGTTTATCTATTGCTAAAATCAGCGGATTAGGCAAAGCTTCTTATAGTGAAATAAATGCTGTTATTTCATCTCATATTGAAAAAGATTCAATACTTTGTGCCGATGGAGCAACTGCTTATGATGCTATTGCTTCCAATAATTCTCTGAAACGTGCAAATGTATCTTCATTTGGTTTGTACAACATACAACGCATAAACTCATATCATAGCAGATTAAAGAACTTTATTGATCGTTTCAATGGTGTTTCTACAAAATTGCTCAATAACTATCTTGTATATAACAACTTTGTTAATTACGCAAAAGAGACATATACGGAAAAGATAAGAATTTTAACAAATCATCTTTGCTCTGCAAAAAGCACATTACGGCGTAAGGATTTGCAAAAATTGCCACTTATTCCAAAGGTTGAGCAATTTTAGGATTGACAATATAAGAAGATGTATTAGCATGAAAGAAATGCACACATTACATCTTTATCAATTCATTTTTGTATTAGGAAATCCCAAAGACATATCCTATTATCACAATTCTAAAACCAAACAAAACATTTTCTATTTTTCACAAATATCAGATTTTAAAATTATTGATACAAGAAGTACTTACAATATAGAATACGGCTTAATCAAAATTACTCATTCATTAGGAGAACACATAATAGCATTAGAAGCATCTACAATTAAAAAAATTAAAACCAATGTTGAGGCTGCTTTATCTAACGATTCAGCTATTACTAATTGGGATACTATGAGTAGTGAAATTAAAACCGCAATATTGGATGATATAATTAGAAACAATGAAGAAATTCAACCATTCTCATCTGATGATAATCCTTTAGCATTTTCATCTATTTCTTGATATTTTTCGAATACTTTATCAAGAATTTCTTTTTTGTTGATATAAACGCCCTTATCAGCGGACCAAGCCCAAAGAACATCATTATTTTCAACTTTCTTTAAAATTTCCTCCAACGTCATTTTAATTATTTACTAAAAAATATTGACAATTTGCAGGATTTTGCTACAATTCTGCCAACGAGATTCGTAACGTTGAGCAATTTTGCTCTTAGTAAGAGACGATTTGTTTCTGAACATTAGTTATGAATTATAAGAACGAGTCTACCCATGGGTGCTCGTTCTTTCGTTTTATATTGCATTACCCATTGCGGTCTGATAAGCCGTTGGACTTATCACCATTGCAGTTACAACCATTCCATCTATTTTTGATATAGCAACCATTTGATATTTTATTTTTCCAACAGCATTTTGAAATGAAGCATAGAAGTTCAAAACCCTACTATCATTTGGATATAATGTCTTAAATTGTAAATTACTTAAAGTGTTCGAAACAAACGATTGTATATTTCCAATTTTATGTTTTATTTTGCATTTTATCTGAACATTCTTACTGATAAAAACTTTTCCGCTTCTAACGTATTGTGCAATTTGAGGAAATTGTCCTATTTCAAAAATCTCATTTTCACTTTCAGTTAGTAACTCATAGTTTCGCCAATACTCCTTAAACGTCATAATAGTATTTAGGATAGAAAAAGTCGTAACTTTGAAAATGGCAAAGTTACGACTTTTTTCTTGACTCTAAAGCAAAAGTTTATTAACCTCTGCTTAGGTTATGCATATACGATATGTAAAACCAACGAAGGGGTTCAACTTCTACGTTGAACCGGGGTATATTACTAAATCTGTTCCTGCTGGCATGGTGTTATTAGATTTTCGTGATGGCACCCCCATTTACGGAATTAATCTTAACGGTCGTGTGGTTTTATGCAACTCGCTAATGCATGCCGTTAAGATACTAATGAACAATGCCGTTTATAGTAGAAACACGAGAAAGTAATGTCACTTTGAGCCATATAAGAGGTAGTTGCACTTATGTGGCTCTCTTTATATAAAATATATTCAAGTTCTGAATTATTGCTAAGTGCGGAAGGTTAGGACCCGTTTGGTAGGACAGAGCCTAAAAATATATAATTTTTCTCGTTTTTTGCGAGATAAGCAACGGGGTACCCCCCAAAAAACGGGAAAGGCTGCCATAAGCTGCCCTTCCCGGTCTGTAATAAGGTTCACACGCCGGAGCAAATGCCCCCGCCAACCTTAATCCGCCCAATTCCACGAGACGTTCTTAGATACTGTGGGGGCTATAGCTGCACCAACAGGGCAGTTTTTTACTGCAGCCTCCAGCACGGCTCGCTCCGCCGCTGTTGTGGGATGCGGCACGGTGATGTTAAAATTGAGCGCACTTATTCCGCTATTCCCCTCCTCATATCCGGCTTCTATGGATATATCTTCGGTCTTTATCCCCCTGCGGGCTCCCAAGAAAGCCATCATACTGGCCATACAAGAGGCAACGGCTGCTGCCAACATTTGTGCCGGCGATGGCTGCTCTCCGCGTCCGCCCAATGCACTTCCTACATCGGTTGTAAATGTAGCTTCTCCCTGTGGAAATTGTGTTGCGCAGCGCATGCTCCCTTGGTGTACGGTGGTTGATGTGTATTGGCTCATTGTGTTGTTTCCTTTCTGGTTTGTTTGGAATGATTCTATTCTAGCACAAAAAAAGATACTCGTCAACCATAATCTCTACTATTTATAGAGGAAATTGGAAATTATTTTGCATTTTTCGGGAAATATGGTATATTGACAGCATGATATCACAGAAACTTTGGAGGGTTGCATCAATTGTTGTGTGGATGAGCTGCCAGTCGGCATCTGCACAGGATTTGGCAGACAGGCATCCGTTATACGATTCAGCAAGTCCGCGGCAAGCAGCCCCGGTAAACCAGGCAAAGCAATTAAAAATTGTCCCAACAACAGAACAGCGGCTGGCGGTCGGCACCTCCTGTAGCAATACAAAAGATGCTCAGCCGGCCGTTCTGCACATGAATGGCTGGAGGGGGGAACGCTGCAGCGGGCAGCTGGTCATCTCCACCGATGGTGGAGATGCAGCCATCAGCGTGAGCTGCACCCCGTTGAGCAAGGGGGATAAGGAAATACCCGCCACAGTGCGAATGGTGCGCTACGTGCAAGCAGCCAATACCCACACAGCCGATATCATTGGCAATGAAACACAATGCAACAACCCCGCAGGCATTCAACGCGCCGTGTGGTACGAGGTGAATGTGCCCCGGGATGCAGAGCCCGGTGTGTACCAAGGTACAGTCACAGCAGAGGCCCCGGGCTGCGAGCCCGCCAGCCAGCCCATTGTCATCCAGGTGGAACAAGCGAGCCTGCCGGAGCCAAAGGACTGGAAAATCCACTTAGACCTGTGGCAGTACCCGTATTCTGTGGCTCGCTGGCACGATGTAGAGCCGTGGTCGGAAGAGCATTTTGCCCTCCTGCGCCCGCTCATGAAACGCTTGGCAGAAGCCGGGCAAAAATGTATCACCTGCACCCTGCTGGATGAAGCGTGGAATGCCCAGACATACGATTGGTACCCCTCGATGGTGCGTTGGGTTCGTGGCAAGGACGGCGTAATGCGCTATGACTACTCGGTGCTGGATAAGTGGATTCACTTCATGCATGATGAGATTGGCATCCGCGAGCAAATCAGCTGCTATTCCATGCTCCCATGGCATCTCAGGATTCAGTACTATGATGAAGAAACGGGGCAAACAGCCCGGCTGAGTGCCACCCCCGGTAAGCCCGAGTTTGAGGCGCTGTGGGCCCCCTTCCTGCAGGATTTTCACCGCCACATGCAAGAAAAAGGATGGGCAGAAAAAACCAGCATTGCCATCGACGAGCGCCCGGATTACATGGTGCGCGAGGCCATGCGCTTGGTGCAGGAGAATGCACCTTCCTTCCGCATCGCCTCTGCGGTAGACAAGCCCTCCGAACTCACCAAAGAGGTCGACAACATCTCCCCCGTCATCACCCATGCCGGCACCGCCTTGGGCGATATCCTGCGCCAGCGCAAAGCCGCCGGCAAAATCACCACTTTCTATGTTTGCCTGCACCCCCGTGTGCCAAATACTTTTACCACCTCCTCCCCGGCAGAATCAGAATGGCTGGGCTTCTTTGCCGCAGCCAACCATCTGGATGGTTTCCTGCGCTGGGCCTACAACGCTTGGAACCGCAACCCCATGCAATGCACCGATTTCGGCTCCTGGCCTACGGGAGATTGCTTCCTCGTCTACCCGGGCAACCGCAGCTCTATTCGCTTCGAACGCCTGCGCGACGGTATCGAGGAGTACGAAAAAATCACCCTCCTGCGTGCTCGCTCCGGGGAATCCCCCCAGGCAGCAGCAGCCATTGAACTCATGAACTCCCGCTTGGCTGCCATCTTTACAGTAGAGCGCAGCACAGCCATGCAACATGCACAGGATATTGCCCAAGCCCGCAGCATTGTTGCAGAAACCCTCCGCGCCCTCCCTTCGCAAAACCCATAACTTCTCCAATCCAAGGATGCCACGAGGCATCGCATTTTAAATGCGATAAACTGCGTTCGCTATCAGCGGGATAGGTGAAAGCACCTATTCAAGCGCAACCTCTTACTCACATGAAAAAGACTCTGATAACCATCATGGCTTATCGGGCGTAGCTGCGGCAGATACGCTGACGACGGGCAATGTAACCGCTTGGGCAAAAAAGGAGAACAGCGAGTTTCTCACTTCTGTCAATGTAAACTCCACCACCAATGCGGATGGTTCCATCACGCTTAGCGGTATTGTGGCAGCTGTAGACCCCGTGGGTACATTTGCATACCAAACGGGGGAAGGGAATCGTACTGTTAGGTTCATACTGGAGCAACGCTAACCTCAAAGGTACTTTAGGTAGCATCGATACGCTTACCTTGAGCGCCGATGATAGCAAGCTAAAAAACGAAACTGAAGCAATTTTTGGCTCGCTACATACATCTTTTGCACTTGACGCGGAGTCAGCTAGATGCTATATTACGCGCGTACAAGTTCCGGTCTACGAAGATTGGGGCGGGTCTGGGACCCGCTCTTTTTTTGTAGGTCTACCATCAAGCAAACGCAAATACATCCAAGCAAACCATGGCCACCACCGATATCTCCGCTCTGATAGACTACTATGTGCGCGAAAAAGAACTGACACGCGAGCACGTCATCCATGCGCTCGAAGCCTCGTTCCTGACGGCATATTCCAAGATGGTACCGGGAGCAGACCGCATTCACGGGCTGCGCGCCGTCATCAATCCGCAAAAGGGCACAGTCAAAATCAAGGCCGCCATGGTGGTGACCCCGGATGAGGAAGTAGCAGATCCTTTCAACGAAATCAAGCTTTCCGTAGCACAGGCCATTGGCGCCCGCAGCGGCAAGGAACTGCAGGCCGGTGATACAATGACGGTGAACATCACGCCCAAAGATTTCGGCCGCATTGCCGTACAAACTGCCCGCCAGACCATGCAGCAGCGCATCCGCAAGGCTGAGCAGGAAATGCTGGCCGATGCTTTCAAAGACCGTGTGGGCGAAGTGGTAACCGGCACGGTGCGCCGCTATGAAAAGGGCGATGTGATTGTGGAAGTAGAGCGCTTTGAAGGCTTGGTGCCGCAGCGTCAGCGCATCCCCGGTGAGGAATACGCCGCCGGAGACCAGATGCGATTCTACATTGTAGAAGTGCGAGACGGAGCCCGTGGCAACGAGCTGATACTCTCCCGCAGCCACCCCAACTTGGTGCGCCGCCTCTTCGAGAACGAAGTCATTGAGATTGCAGAAAACACCGTAGAAATCGTGAATATCGTGCGCGATGCCGGCTACCGCACCAAGCTCATTGTGAAGAGCAATGATGAAAACGTAGACCCCATCGGAGCCTGCGTAGGCATGCGTGGCGCTCGCGTCAAGAACGTCGTCAACGAACTCAACCACGAGAAAATTGACATTCTGGAGTACACGGATGACAAGGCTATCATGGTGCAGGAGTCTTTGTCACCCATTGAGCCGGTGAAGATTACGGTAGACAACGCCGGCCGCGTGGTAACCGTCTATGTGGCAGATGACAAAGCCGCTGCCAAGGCCAAAGGCCGCCGTGGTCAGAATGTGCGCCTCACCGCACGTCTTATCTCCGCCCCCGGCGACCGCTGGGATGTGCGCGTAGAACCCTACAACAGCGACACAACGGCCCAGACGCATGCCCGCGAAGGAGCCAATGAATTGGTGAATGTGCTGGGCATCACCCCGGAACTGGCAGCTGCCATGATTGCGTGCGGTTTCACCACAGTACAAGGCATTGCCGCTTTCGGTGTGCAGGCAGAAGACTTGGTAGAAGCACTCGGAATTGACGCTGACTTGGCACAAGATATCATCACAAAGGCACAAAACGCCTAAACGCACCCCCAACATAACCCAAAGAATCTCACATGCCTACCAACAACGACGATAAAAAGCACGAAGTGCTCGATTTGATTGGCGGCTCTAAGAAAAAGAAGAGCGTACCCGCCAAGGAGGCAGCACCCACCAAAAAGGAGGCCAAGCCTGCCCCCAAGAAAGCAACCCTCGATTTGCTGACCCCGCAGAAGAAGCGACCGGCCAAGGTGGCAGCACCGGCTCCGGCCGAGCCTGCTCCGGCACCGGCTCCCAAAGCTGCACCGGCACCCAAGGCCGAGCCCACACCGGCTCCGGTTCCCGCAACCAAGCCCGCACCCGTTGCAGCACCCGCAGCCGGCAGCATCATCAACGTGAAGGCCCCCATCACGGTAGCGGAATTGGCGCAGCACATGGCTCTCAAACCCTTCAAGCTCATTGCAGATTTGCTGCCCATGGGCGTATTCGCCAATCCCGGCACCTCGCTGGATAGCGACCAAGTGGCGGCCCTCTGCGAAAAGCACGGCTTTGCCTACGAGCGCGTGAAGCGCGAAAAGGGAGCTGGCGTGAAAGCCCCGGTAGAAGTGGTGAAAGAACCCGAAGCCGTGGCCGTGGAAGAAGAGCCGGAGGATGTGCTGAAACTGCGCACCCCCATCATCACCGTCATGGGCCATGTAGACCATGGCAAGACATCCCTGCTGGACTACATACGCCGCACCAAGGTGGTATCCGGTGAGGCCGGTGGCATCACCCAGCACATCGGTGCATACACGGTAGAGCACGACAACAACACCCTCACCTTCATTGACACCCCCGGCCACGCTATTTTCACAGAAATGCGCGCCCGCGGTGCCGACGTGACGGACATTGTGGTGCTGGTGGTGGCTGCCAATGACGGTATTATGCCGCAGACCCGTGAGGCCATCATGCACGCCAAGGCCGCAGAAAAAACCATCATCGTGGCCGTGAACAAGTGTGATTTGCCCGCTGCCGACCCGGTACGCGTGCGCACGCAGTTGATGGAAGAAGGACTCATGCCCACAGACTTCGGTGGCGATATTGAATGCGTCAACGTCTCTGCCCACACGGGCGACGGCATTGATGAGCTGCTGGACCTTCTCTGCCTGCAGGCAGAAGTCTTGGAGCTCAAAGCCAACCCCAAAGCCAACTGCCGCGCCTCCATCATCGAGGCCCGCATGGAACAGGGCAAGGGCAGCTCTGCCACAGTCATCGTGCAAAGCGGCACCCTCAAGGTAGGTATGCCCTTCATCTGTGGTCCCTTCTCCGGCAAGATTAAGACCCTCTTTGATGACCGCGGCAAGGCCATCAAGAAAGTGACCCCCGGCATGCCCGCAGAAATCTCCGGGTTCCTGGAAACACCGAACGTGGGTGATGAGCTCGTAGAAATGGAAAACGAGCGCGCTGCTCGCAAGCTCTCTGCCGAACGCCAGGAAGCCTTGCGCCAAGAACGCTTGGCCGCGCCCAAGCGCTCCCGCATGGAAGACATCCTCGCCATGATGGGAGATGGCAACCAGAAGGCTGTACTGAAGCTCTACCTCAAGGGAGACGTGCAAGGCTCCGTAGAAGCCATCAAGAAAGCCATCATGGATATCGAGAGCGACAAGGTAGAGTGCCAATTCATTGGTGCCGCCGCCGGTCCCATCTCCGAGAACGACGTACTGCTTGCCTCCTCCTCCGATGCCGTCATTTTGGGCTTCAACGTGAAGGTGGAAAGCAACGCGGTGAAGACCGTGAAGCGAGAGGGCGTTCAGGTCAAGATATACTCTATTGTATATGAATTGATTGACCAGGTAAAAGACGCCATGCTGGGCTTGCTGGAACCGGAAACCCGCGAGACAGTGCTTGGCCATGCCGAAATCAGACAGGTATTTAAATTGAACAAAGGCAAAGCTGCGGGGTCTTATGTATCGGATGGCAAGATGCTGCGCACCGCCGAAGCCCGTGTTCTGCGCGATGGCCAAGTCGTGTTCGACGGCAAGATGTCGACCCTGCGCCGCTTCCAAGATGAAGTGGAAGAGGTCAAGAGTGGTCTGGAATGCGGTATCCGCTTGGCAGATTACAACGACTACGAAGAGGGTGATATCATCGAATGCTATACCCTCGAAAAAATCAAGCAAACACTCTAATCCCTCCCTATGCCCGCACGCCGCTTAGACAAGGTAAACGAACTGATGAAACGGGAAATAGGCTCCTTTGTGCAAAAGGAGTTTGAATGGCCCGGCACCATCGTCTCCATCCTGGATGTCGAAATTACAGAAGACCTCAAGGAAGGCAAGGTCTGGGTCGGCGTGGTGGGGCGTATGGCCCCGGCTCAAGTGGTAGATAAGCTGAACCGCAACCGTGGCAACATCCAGAAGGCGGTAAGCCGTCGCGTGGTGCTGCGCAATACACCACGGCTCAGCTTCCGCCATGATAATTCGGCACAGCGAGGGGTAGACTTGGTGAACCTGCTGGATGACATTGAGCAGAACTTACCCAAAGCCCCTCCCCTGCCGGAAGGGGAAAGCGACCCGGAAATCTGACTTTTTAGCCGAGGGTACAAAACATGGCGCACAAGCTCACCATCAGACGAGTTGGAGGTTGTCTACCGGCTCTCAGTCTGGTGGTTGTTTTGTTGCTTTGTATCACGATTGGTTGGCTTTCTATCGCCGGGTTGCCACACGATGCCCTGCGCTACATTGAAAAAGAGCTCGCAGCCCAAGGTGTACATCTGAAACTTGATGCGCTCAAACTGGAGCCCAGCCGCGGGCTTGCTTTCCGTGCAGAGGGAATCCGTTTTTACCCAACGGCAGATGCCCCTGCTCCGCTGGCACAAGCAGATAGTTTTTCCATAGGCATCAATGCCTCTCGCCTGCTGACGGGGGTGCTAAGCGCAGACACCTTGCACCTGCGTAACGGCGCCATACAACTCCCCACACAGCAGACAAATGGTGAAAAACTGAGCATCGACAAGATCGATATATCCACCCGGCTGACGCGGCGTCAGATTGCGCGACTCACCTCTGCCAGCTTGCGGCTGGAAGGCATCCCCATTCGGCTGCGGGGGGCATACGATTTGAAAGCCCTTCTCGCATCTGCCAAGGAGCACCCCCAAGATGAAACGGATGAGACGGATTTCGACCTCCAACAGATTCTTCAGGAATACACTCCCATCTTTGATGGGATATACCGCTACATTACTGAACAAAAGTGGACGGCGGAGGAGGCCCCCAACTTAGAGCTCCAACTACACGCAGCCGGGAAAAAGCCCTATTATTCCTTCAAGCTCTCCATCCCCCGCTACGATTGGAAGCAATTTCACTTTCGCCAAGCTACGGCAGACTTCACATACAGGGATGACACTATCACCATCAATTCCCTGCGTTTCAATACCGTAGACCCGCATTCAACCGCCTCTCTGCAAGCCGGTTTCTCTATACCGGACAAAAATCTCTCCTTCACACTGGAAAGCAATGCAGATTTTCTCAACATGGTGCAACCGTTCGTGGGTGAAGAAACGGCGCAGATTTTACAAAAGTTCTCACACCCGGCAGAAAAAGCACCCGGCATTAAATTGAGCGGAGATATTGTTTTTGCAGAGAACTGGGTACCGGAGCAAGCCCGTGTACGCGGTAGCATGACCATTGAGGAATTGTCCGTAGGATCTGGCAAGATAGATAAGATGGATTTATCTTTCCTCTACAACAACGGCGATTTCAACATCGACAAATTAGCACTGAGTCTTCCCTCCGGCTCTGCCAAATTGTCTGCTGCCGCCCAGCGAGGGAAAGGAGAGGCAGACGCACACGCTGATTTGAATGTGGGTGAGCTGCTGCACCTTATCAATCAATTTACCGGAGAGCCCATTACCCTGCCGGAGGGAATGCAGCTACACGGCAACATCAAAATAACGGCCCAAGCAAAGCTGACCACCCTTCCCCTCAATGCTTCCCAAGAAGAGTGGGAAAACTTTGTCCCCTCATGCAGCCATCTGAATCTTCAGCTCTGCACGGATAAAATCACTTACAAGAACTATTCTATCACAACGCCCTGCATTGAACTGAGAGCCGAAGACATCTCCCAAGGACACAACAAGATGCCGGAAAGCATCAAAACAGCCAAGCTGAACTGCAAGGCGGAAGAAGTACTCATAGCAGGGGAAAACAATGCGGCTACCCGCTTCCGACAATTTGCGTTGCAGCTGGATTGTGACTCCCTCTCGCTGAAGGAGAACAAGCCACAAATAGAGCAACTGCACCTCCAAGCATCTCTACAGAACTTAGAAAGTGGCGCTTGGGTTGTATCTGATATCTCGATACCTCGTATCAATCTCCGGGGTATCACCCCACAAGATGATGCACTGAAACTTTTCAAAACGGCAGAATTGCAAGCAATCATCGGCAACATTACTCACGAAAACCAATCACTGGGCAAAGCGGAGTTTGATTGCACCTTGCCCGAGTTCGGCAGAGGTATCGCCAAAGCCGTATTGGAGAATGAAAAAGGCAGCAAACTGCGGCTTTCTACCACCACGGACTGGAACACCCCCGAAAAATTGGTCTTCAACGATATAAGGCTTCATGCTCCGGTGGCGGATTTTGCACCGCTTATTGAGCATTTCGGCATTGTTTCCGCAGATTTTGAGCTCCCCCGAAGAATAAGTGCAGAGGGAGCTTTTACATGGGATACCAGCAAAGGGGTACTGGATGCCGCGCAGGTAAAGCTGGAAATCCCCGAGCTGGTGCGTACACCACACAAGCTGGTTCCGTTCCGAGGTTTGCGTATTCCCATTGGGTTGCAAGCAGACGCACACCTGCATACGGCAGAGGATGGGGGCATTTCCTACGAGGCGGATTTGTACGTCACGCACAAAACCG
The DNA here is from genome assembly GCA_017398355.1 of Akkermansia sp. GTDB lineage: Bacteria > Verrucomicrobiota > Verrucomicrobiia > Verrucomicrobiales > Akkermansiaceae > Akkermansia. The sequence continues at coordinate 31,550 of JAFQGD010000007.1, forward strand.
GAGAATTCCGTGGCAAGGCCGCCGGCAACACAGAAAGCCATGTACATGTAACCGGCAACAACACCATCCGCGCAGATGTTATCGACCGACTCATCGATAATGAAGATGCCCATGGCATCATCCGTGATTTCCGCTTCTCCCCCCGCAGCCGCAATACCATCACCAACATTGATACCTTGGTGCGCTATGATAACGGAACAATTGTAAAATCCCACTGCGATGCTCTCTTGGAGCACACGGAATACCTCATGTGCGCCATTGAAGAACGCCCGGATAAAACCGAACACCTGCGCACAGACTTGGGCAGCAACCCGTACAGCTACGCCAAACGAGCCACCTGTGGGGTGGATGTAGATGTACGGTTGGATAGTGTCGATGCCCAAGGCAAGAAGCTCAAGGACAAAATCTGTATCACCCTCACCAATCCGCGACTCATCTACGACAACGGTCCTTGGCTCCGCCGCCAAAAGTTCGCCACCGGCACAGCTGAAACAACATTGGGCGGGGATGCAGTCATCATTGATGTAGAAAATAGTTTTGTGGAGCTAGTGAATGTGAGTGGAACCGTGTACCCGGCATACTCCATTGGTATGTTCTATGCGGACATTCAGCACTTCATGGCTGACATTGTTTTGCCGAATCCGGCCCAAGTGGAAACGGCAAGCTGCGTATTCCCCATTTATTCAGACTGTACACGCCCCATGAGTGGCACCATCCGCGCCTTATCTGCCAAAGACGCAGCATTCAATTTCCTTGGCACCTCCATACCGCTGAGCGATTTCTCCGGCTATATATACCTGACGGATGATTACGTGCAGCTGGACAAGCTCAACGCCAAGAGTTGGGGCGGCGTATTGGATGCGATTGTACGCATCGGTTTCCGTGGGGAGCACACCTCTTTTGATGGGGTTGTACGGGCATCCAACATGGATTTGCACCATATCGCCGCTGCGTACGGCAGTGTGCAGGCCTACGCCCTCTGCAACGGCTACATCCGCTTCCGCACTCCCTCCCCCAATATCAACGATCTCCAAGCATACGGCAAGGTGGAAATTACGAATGGAGACCTCCTCACCCTCAGCCTTTTCCGCCCGGTGAGTTCCTACGTGACAGACCTTCCCTCCAACTTGGTCAGGTTGGAATCCATCGCTACGAAAACCGGGGTATCTGAAGAGCCGGGCTTCTTCACCCGAACGCTGACCCGCATTTTCTCGGCCTTCCAAAAAGCTACCAACCGCATGGGCGACAGCGTAGACAAGATTGTCTACTATGTGCCAGGGGCCAACCACCTACTCTCCTACGATTTGCAGGAGGCCTACGCCCGATTCAACATTGCCAACGGTAAGCTCACGACTACCGACATGCGAGCCATAGGGCATAACCTGAATGTGCAGATGAATATGGCGCTCGACCTCGACTCCCTCGTGCTGCACGGCAATATCTGGCCCAAAGTTTCCAGCCTCCCCACCCTCATTCTCTCTCCCCTCACTTTCCTGTCAGATTTCATGGTTGATATTGTCATCCACGGCCCCATTGATGACCTTGACTGGCACTTTGCGTTAGACCGACGCTTAAACAACCAAGAACCCAGTGCTACCGCGGAAACACCGAAAAACAATCCGCCTCCCATCAAACAATGATACGCACGGCAAACTTGCCAAGCGGGTGCGAAGGAACGGTAGAAGAAAAAGGCAATTTTTCCCGAAAGAAGAAGAATAAAAAAGAGAGGGAACAATGCCTTACTCCGCCGCATCGGCCGGAGCCGAGGATTCTGCTTCCACCGCAGCCAAGTCTTCAGTCTTCGGTTTCTTTTTCTTCTCTTTTTTGACGTTGAAACGATTAGCCGCAGCTTGGAACCCCTCCCGCAACATAAGCAAAGCCGCTTGAGTGGATTTATCCAAGGCCTCATCCAAAAGGGGGCGCTCCTCCGGGCTGAATTTGCCCAGCACATGCCCCACCATGCTTTTTTGTCCCGGCACCCCGATTCCCACTCGCAGGCGGGGGAAGCGTTCCCCACCCAAATGAGCAATGAGAGATTTCATACCATTATGCCCGCCGGCAGATCCTGCGGCACGCAGCCGCAGGGTGCCGACGGGAAAAGAAATATCATCGTAAATCACGAGCACCTGCTCCGGTTCATACTTGAAATAGCGCATGACCGGCCCCACGCACTCGCCGGAGCTATTCATGAAGGTATGCGGTTTCACCAGCAGCACCCCGGGGCCGGCGGCAAACTCACCCTTGCGGGCTTTGTCCGTTTTCCACTCTGCACCCAAAGCTGCTGCAAGCTTATCCAGCACCATGAAGCCCACATTGTGGCGGGTTTCTGCGTACTCTCGCCCGGGATTCCCCAAGCCTACGATGATGCGCACCTGCTCCATCAGCAGCCGGGGGTCAGCAGATTGAGCGTGATGTTGCGGTTCACCGCGCTCAGATAAGCACGAGCAGAGGCTTCTATCACGTCCGTAGCCGCCCCCTTGCCGGATACCGGCTTACAGGCGCAATCACCAAACTGCACCTTCACAGATACCTCGCCCAAGGCATCCTGACCGGCAGAGGTTGCGCGCACGTTATAATCCACCAGCGTTCCCTTGCTCTTGGTAATACGGTCGATAGCCTTGAAGCAGGCATTCACCGGGCCATTGCCAATGGCGCAGTCTGTGATAGCCTTGCCATCCTTCTCCAGTGTCACAGTAGCCGTGGGCATGGCAGATGCACCGGCCACAAACTGCAGGTTGACCATCTTCCAGGTGCCATGCTCCGTGTCCAGCGAATCATCCACAAGAGAGGCCAAGTCATCATCGTACACAAACTTCTTGCTGTCGCCTACCTTTTTGAAGCGCTCAAAGACAGATGCTATCTCCGCTTCCGAAAGGTTGAAGCCCAGCTTCTCCAAACGGGATTTCACCGCAGCGCGGCCGGAGTGCTTGGTCAGGGGAAGCTCAGTCTCGCCCCAACCCACCACAGCGGGGTCTATCACCTCGTAAGTCTCGCGCTTGGCCAAAATGCCGTGCTGATGAATGCCGGAGCTATGAGCAAAAGCGTTCTCGCCCACAATAGCCTTGGAGCGCTGCACGGGCATGCTGCTCATGCGAGATACCACGCGGCTGGTCTTCACAATTTCACGGGTATTGATATTGTGCGGCGTTGAGCCGGCCTCGAAGCCAAAGGCCTCGGGGCGGGTGGAAAGAGCCATGATAACCTCTTCCAACGCGGCATTACCGGCGCGCTCGCCAATACCATTGATAGCACCCTCCACCTGGCGGGCTCCATGCGCCACCGCCGTGAGAGAGTTTGCCACGGCCAAGCCGATATCATTGTGGCAATGCACTGAGATGACAGCCTTGTCAATATTACGCACGTTGGCGCAGATATAATCTACCATACGGGCATACTCTACCGGCGTGGTGAATCCCACCGTATCAGGCAAATTCACCGTGGTAGCTCCGGCATCTATCACCGCTTCTACCACCTGCGCCAAATAGTCCAGCTCCGTTCGGCTTGCATCTTCAGCAGAAAATTCCACATCATCCACCAAGCTCTTAGCCAGCTTCACACCGGCCACTGCCATCTCGATGATTTCTTCCTTGCTCTTCTTGAGCTTGAACTCTCGATGAAGCGGGCTGGTGGCCAAGAAGGTGTGGATGCGCCCTCTCTCCCCTGCCGGAGCCACCGCTGCGGCACACTTGCGGATATCATTCTCCACGCAGCGAGCCAAACCTGCTATGCGGCAGTTCTTCACCGTGCGAGCTATGGTCGACACGGCCTCAAAGTCACCATCCGAAATGCAGGGGAAGCCCGCCTCGATGATATCCACACCTAGTTTCTCGAGCTGACGCGCAACCTCCAGCTTCTGCCGGAGATTCATCGAAGCTCCTGGGCACTGCTCACCATCGCGAAGCGTGGTATCGAAGAATAATACTTTGTCGCTCATATCCTGTGTGGGTTGTTTTAAGAACGCTCATCCTACTCTTATTCCTACTAAATTGCAAGCCTTTTTGCGAAGCATTCTAATTTTATTTAAAAAAAAATTAAATTTTACTTGACTTCTCTTCCCACCTGCGCTATATTTTGCCTGCGCCCTTCAGGGGTTGGTTAAAATCGCGGGATGGAGCAGCCAGGTAGCTCGTCAGGCTCATAACCTGAAGGCCGCAGGTTCAAATCCTGCTCCCGCAACTAAAAAACGCACCGTAGAGGATATAACACCTTTACGGTGCTTTTTTGTCCTGTACCATGTCAATCATGAATTCGAGGGATAAATTTTACTTCCTATTGCAAAGATGAGATCAGCAAATGCCGGGCGACTCGGCCGGGCTTTCAACCAACGGAAGTTTTTTCCAGCGATTTGATGAGCTCTCTCCTCAATGTGTTTCCCGGAGCAACCAAACGCTGCTAAGCATCTATTATCTGGTATTGCCATTTGCGGACTTCCTTCTTCCCCTTAGTATAAATGAATCATAGAAATAGTAAAGATGAAACTTTTTCTGAGAGAGGCAATGGGCAGCTGAGAAAAAATCAAATATAGGGAAATTTGAGTCTTTACACGCCATTTAATCACCCGTATACTGACGCACAGTATAGGCTGCAAACATGCTGCTGATTGAACTTTTTACTCACTCCCGCCATGAATGCCCCCTCCCCCGCTAAATCCCCATCTTCTGCCGGCTGCCTCAAAATCATCCTCTTGGGATTGATTTTTACTATCCTCGTGGGGGGAGGATGCATCTATTTTATCCACCAATACGTCATCAAACCACCCATTGAAATCCCTAAAAAAATCGCCAAAGAAGCTCTCGACGTCGTAAAAGAATTATTCAAGCCAACGGGCGAAATTATCACAACAACTGAAGTGACGAGCGGACGCCCAGTGGAGATGTATTCCCTCTATGAAAAAACAATGACAAAGACATATACCTATAAGACACGTTTTCTCGGGTCTGAAAAGGAACTACGAATTGAGGAAGAATTTGTGTGCCGCTATGGTGTAGATGTTACGCTGGAGGGTGTATCTGCCTCATGGTCGACTCCCGGCATCATCCGCTTGGACCGGGTGAATACGCGGCTTATTTCCTGCGAAGCCCTAGGCCATGTAAAATTGAGTGAAGATGACGGATGGTGGAACAAGATTCAAACCGAAGAGCGCGAACATGCTTTGAATAGCTTTATCCGGCAGGTTCGCAAAGAGGCAGCACAGGATGAAAGCGCGCTTCTGGTGGCTAAGTACAGATTCCAAGAACTTATCCGGCGAGAAGCCAAGGCTCGAGCCATCGGAACGGAACTGTACGCTCACTTCGACAACGATAAATGAACTCATCGAATCATGTGAGCTCATCGAAAGAGACGAGAAAGAAGCCGAGGGTACGGTAGTATCCTACACATAGCCTTTCGCCTTCATCCGGCTGCACCGCAAATACCCACTCACTCAGGAGCGGAGTGCTGCTTCCCAGGTCTCTGCCTTGAATCCGGGTATCACCTTGCCGGTAGCGGTGACAAGCAAGGGGCGCTTGACAAGCATGCCATCTGAGGCCAAGAGGGCAATCTGCTCTTCTTCACTCATCTCTGCCAAACGGGTGGAAAGCCCCAGCTCGCGGTATTTGGTGCCGCAGGTGTTGAAAAACTTCTTGAGCGGTAGCCCACTGGCTTGCCACCATTGGCGCAGTTCTTCTGCGCTGGGTGCTTGCTCGGCAATGTGGCGTGCGCTGTACTCACAGCCCTGCCCTTGCAACCATGTCTTAGCTTTGCGGCAGGTGCTGCACTTCGGGTATTCGATGAATTGGGTTGTCATGAATCTTATTTAGAATAATTCTAAATAAAAATCAAGAAAAATTTGTGTCGGGGGGCAATTTTTTTTGCTAGGCGGGAGTCTAGTGTCTCCTGTTTGGGTGCAAATCGCGGAGATGGTCTTCGCGGTCTTGGCGGTTGCGGAGGGTATGTTTTTTGGCGCGTTTAGTGACACGCTCAAGGTTCATCTGGCGTTTTTGGGCACGTTTTTCCAATTCGGCGATTTCAGAATCAAGGTTGAGGAAATGCTCGTAGCGCTCATGGGAAAGCGAGCCGGATTCAAGAGCCGCGCGGATAGCACAGCCGGCATCTTTGCGGTGCGAACAATCCGCAAAGCGGCAGGTGGAAGCCAGCTCCGCCAAATCTGCAAATTCGGCGCGCAGCGTAGCCGTATCTGTCCACATCTGGATTTCACGCATGCCTGGGTTATCAATCAACACGCCTCCACCGGGCAGCACAACCAGCTCACGAGCCACCGTTGTGTGGCGGCCCTTGCCGGTTACTTCGTTCACCCCGCCGGTCTCCAGCCACTCATCCCCCAGCAAGGAATTGACAAACGTGCTCTTGCCCACACCGGAAGAGCCCACAATGGTAATCGTCTGGCCCTTGGGGACACGGCGCAGGTACTTGGGATAGCCTTTTTTCCAACGCGCCACGATGGGGTGGACCTCCACCCCCAGGGCTGCCACTTCATCGCAAGCACGCTTCATCACCTCCTCGGGGGCTGTATCTGCTTTGTTGATGAGCACCACGGGGCGAGCCCCACTCTTGCGGATAAGGGTGAGATAGCGCTCGATACGGCGCAGGTTGTAGTCGCTCTCCGCATCCGTGATGAGCACGACCATATCAATATTGGCGCCAATAACCTGTTCCGCGCAACTGCGGCCCGGAGCTTTGCGGGAAAAACGGTTGCGACGGGGAAGCATGGCGCGAATGACGGGGAGGTCCTGCCCATGGCCGGGATCCACCGCCACCCAATCCCCCACCGTAGGCAAATCAGCATCACAAGCAGCATCATGCCACACCTTACCGGAAAGTACCACCTCGTGGTCCCCCTTGCCTTTAGCAATCACGCAAAAGTTAATTTTGGTCTCGCGGATAATGCGAGCCGGATACCACTCCGGCTGCTGCAGCGAGGCAAAGGCGGCCGCCAAATCGGCATTCCACCCCAGCATTTCCATAGTCACAGTCATGAGGGGACAATGGTAGCGTGTTCGATAATACGCAAGGCAATCTGCTCTTTTGTATCCTTTTCCAAGGGGACGAGATGATGCGGGAAGACGAGAGTGACCTCATTTTCGCGGGCATCAAACCCAATATCGGAGCGCGAAACATCGTTGGCCACAATGAAATCACACTGCTTACGCTGCAACTTGTCTTGCGCATACGGTATCACATCGTTCGTCTCTGCGGCAAAGCCCACCAATTTACCGGTAAAGCCGAAAACAGAGCGCATGCTCCCTAAAATATCGGGTGTTTTTTCCAACTCCAGAACGATACGGTCTGCCCCCTTCTTCATCTTCTGTGAGCCACACACAACCGGGCGATAGTCTGCCACGGCCGCGCAGAGGATGGCTACATCCACCCCGCGCAGCAAATCCCGCACAGCCTCATACATCTGCTGGGCCGTCTCCACCTGCACAAAGTCAACCCCTGCCGGCACATCCAACCGGGTGGGTCCGGAAATCAGCACCACCTCATGCCCCTCGTGCCGGGCTGCCCCGGCCAAGGCATAACCCATGCGGCCGGATGAGCGGTTAGTCAAATAGCGTACAGGGTCTATCGGTTCCCGTGTAGGCCCCGCAGTGATAAGGAACTTCATGCGCCACAATGTAGCAGAAAATCACCGGAATTGCAAATTTCAAAATTCATCTACTTGCCATTCATTCATATTTTACTACCACAGACAACTCGGCTCATGGCAGTAAGAGTGAGCAACAGGCTACATGTCAGAAAATTGAGCCACCACGCGACGATGTAAAGCATACCTATCATGCTTTCAGCAGGCGCTTGGCCATGTGCCCACATGCAATAAAGCGTGGCAGCCAATAAGGGCAAAAACACACAAACGTACAAAGCACCCCAACTTAAAATTCGCGCCTTTCGCCCCCAAAGATGGGTGGCGCAGCAGAGGATGCTCGGGAGTATCAGCGCCGCATCCCCTACGTAGGGTATGGAAAGGTGCAAGCAATACTCCATCATCATCAACATGACAGCCAGCGGAGCCACCAACAGCGTTTGCAAGAGATAGTACCTCATCCACCCCCAATATACCACTATGCTCCGGCATTGACAAGGATTCTCATTTGCGATAAGGTTAATTTTGAACGCTCAAGAGACGGAGCGTGTCTACCATCATAGCTATGAACACGAGAACTCTTCTGACGACGGCAGCCTTGGCTCTGCTGAGCCCCATGGTACAGGCAGATATTGTCGGTGGCATGCCGGCCGTGCCGAACATGACTGCCCAAATGCGCGGCAACTGCGATTTGCTGGCCTCCAACACAGTGCGTGCTACCTTCAAAGGATTGCGCGAACTGACCATGCCCACGCTGAGTGATGCTATTCAACCCACGGTGACCAACGTAGCCGTTTTCGAAGTGATTGAGCCGCTGGCATACCGCCGATATGGGCGCTACGGCAACAAACGCCTGCAACCGGGTGCTCTCTTTGCTGTTGAAATGAGCAAGGAAGTAATGGGACAACCCGCCAACGTAGTGGACACCATTGCCCAAATGCAGCCCGGTGATGAAGCCGTCATGAAAATTGACCACCTTTTTATTTTTGACGAGGAAGAGAACCGCTCCGTCAATCCCTGCACCCGCATTGCCCGTAAAATGACGGCTCCGGCCCCCACTGCCGCAGCACCGCAACCGGCCACTCCCGGTAGCGCCGCAACAGCCCCCGCCCCGCTGCCCACCACAGTGGCCCCGCTCGTAGGCAACAACAGCTTTGGACATGCCACCAGTCGTGAAACACGCATCTCCATCACCCCCGATGGTAATGGTGGCATGAAACAGGAACGCATTGATATTCACCGCGAGCTTGACCCCGCTACCCAGGAAATGAAAACCCGCATGTACATCAACGGTACAGAGGTAGACCCCAACACTCGCCAACCGCTGCAGCAAGCTCCTGCTGCAACTCAGCCCTCGGCACCCGCACCCGCTCCCGTGGCAACACCGGCTCCTGCCCCTGCTGCCGCTCCCGCGCCGGAACCCGCTCCCGCGCCGGAACCCGCTCCTGCGCCGGCTCAACCCGCAGCGCAGCAGGGCGGAGACGACACTATCGTGGAACATGCCCCTGAGAATGCAGTGCCCGCAGCTCCGGAAATGCCAAACACCCCGGCACCCACGGCCACCGGCACCCCCCTGCCGGAAAGCGAAAGCTTCTGATAAGAGGCATAAGTTACTTTTCCCACGGGCAGGCGCAAAACCTGCCCGTTTTTACTTGGCTAGCGCGCGCATACATGGTAGAATACGGGCATGGTAAGGATACTGGCAGCGACAGACTTTTCAGAGGAGTCCCAACCTGTGTTGGATTTCACCGCCGACATGGTGAGGCAGTGTGGCGGCAAGATGTACCTCTTGCACGCGGTGGAGCCTTGTATGATTGATGCCGCCGGCAGTTTACCCGCAAGTGATATGCTGGGCCTGCTGCCGCAACCCTGCAATTGCGCCCAAGATGAGCTTTTGCAGCAATGCAAAAACGTACTGGAACGAGCGGATGCCCGCGCCAAACAACTGGCGGCAAGCATCAGCCGGCAATGGGATATCCCCATATACGGCAAGGCCGAGGAAGCGGATGATATTGTGGAGTGCGTGCATAGCTTCTGTAAACGGCACAATATTGACATTCTCGTGATTGGCAACAGGCACCACACATTGCTCTCCTCCATTCTGTTGGGCAACACAGCAGAAAAATTAGTACGCTCTGCCACCATTCCCGTGACGGTGGTTCCCTGCGGAGCCAAAGCAAAAGCGCTGCGATGAAGGTCATCTTTCTAGGAGACGTCGTGGGAGAACCCGGACGCTTGGCTTTGTACCGGGCTTTGCCGGAGTTGCGCGCCGAGTTCGAAGCAGATGCCATTGTAGTCAACGGAGAAAACGCCGCCGGGGGCAAAGGCATCACCCCGCGCATTGCAAAAGAATTTTTGGAGCAAGGAGTAGATGTCATCACACTTGGTGACCACGTATGGGACCAAAGCGACCTAGCCCTCTGGATAGACAGCGAGCCCCGTGTTCTGCGCCCCCTAAATCTCCAACGCAACAACCCGGGAAATGGCTGTGTCATCATCGACACCGCCGCCGGTAGCTTAGCTGTGATGTGCCTTCACGGACGCACCTTTATGAGAAATGGGGCAGAAAACCCCTTTACTCGCGGATGGGAAGAGGCCAAAGCGTTAAAAGAAGAAGACGGGGTGCATGCCATCTTGGTGGATATCCATGCAGAAGCTACAAGCGAAAAAGTAGCGCTAGGCTACCATTTGGATGGCTGTGTATCAGCCATCTTGGGTACCCACACCCATGTGCAAACGGCAGATGCCCGCATATTACCGGGTGGCACAGCTTACATGACCGATGTGGGCATGTGCGGGCCGTACAACGGAGTCATTGGGCGAGAAGCCGAGCCCGTGCTGATGGGCTACGTTTCCGGCATGCCCTACAAACTACCTGTTGGTGGATGGCCCGCAATCATCAGTGGGGCATGTATCACGCTGGACTCCGAGTCTGGCAAGGCAACCGACATTACCCCCATTAACCGAATCTACGAAAAATGATGGATAGCGAACGCTTTGGTGGCATTGCCCGCCTGTACGGTACCGTAGCGGCAGAGAGATTGGCTACAGCCCGTGTGGCGGTTGTGGGCATTGGCGGCGTGGGTTCATGGGTGGCAGAGGCTTTGGCTCGCAGTGGTGTAGGCACCATCATTCTGCAAGATTTGGATGAGCTGTGCATCACCAACACAAACCGCCAGATTCATGCATTAGAAGGCACTTACGGACAACCCAAAGTAGATGTGATGGCAGTGCGCCTGCGCCTCATCAACCCCGGTATCGAGGTCGTATCCCTCCTGTCCTTTTACACCGTTTCAGCACCCGAGCGTTTGTTCGACACCGCTCCGGATATCGTGGTAGATGCCATTGACACCATGCGCCCCAAAGCGCATTTGATAGCAGAATGCCGCAGGCGGGGTGTACCTATTGTGACCTGTGGCGGTGCCGGTGGCCGTATTGATGCCACCTGCATCAACGTAGCAGATTTAGCCCGCACCTGCGGTGACAACATGCTCTCCCAACTGCGCAAAACGCTGCGCCGCGAGTACAATTTCCCACTGCATGACAAATGCCCGGAAATCGGCATCCCCTGCGTCTATTCCCCGGAGCGTCCCCGTTTCCCGCGCTGTGACGGCAGCGTGAGCTGCGAGCGAGAACCCGGGCAAAAAGGAGGCATCGGCTGCGCAAGCGGATTCGGCTCGGCCACCCATATTACCGGTACATTCGGCTTTATGGCCGCAGGTGCCGCATTACAATTTCTTACCTCTTCCACTCCTCAAAATGAAGTTCTCTGACCACACAGCCCGCGCCAACAAACACACAGCTCGTCCGGAAAACCGATTCGAGAAATCACCTGCTCGTCCCGTTGTCAAATCGCTGGATGAAGGGGCATTGCAAGATATACTGGCCGAAAACCCACAGGGGCTCTACCTTGTCTTGGATTGTATCCAAGACCCCCACAATCTGGGAGCCATCCTCCGCACGGCAGACGGCGCCGGTGTGGCAGCCGTCATTGCGCCCAAGGATAAAGCAGCCTGCATCACAGAAACGGTGCTACGCGTCTCCGTGGGTGCGGCTGAAAAAGTTCCATTTGTACAAGTAACCAATTTGTCACGAACCATTAAGAGTATGAAAGAGGCCGGCATCTGGTTTGTGGGCACCTCAGACCACGGCGACCGTTCCCTCTACGATATGGATTTGAAAGGAGGCATTGCCATTGTGATGGGAGCAGAAGGAGATGGCATGCGCCGGCTCACCGAGGAGAACTGCGATTTTCTCATCCGCATTCCCATGTATGGCAGCGTACCCTGCCTCAATGTTTCCGTTGCTACCGGCGTGTGTCTGTATGAGGCCGTGCGCCAGCGTCAACCCCATGCCTGATGCACACCCCAGCCCGGCGGATGAATGCAGCAGTATCATCCGAATTGAACCACCGCCCGGCATGCGGGTGCGATTCATATCGGATTTACACTACGGGCATGAACGGTGCGAAGCCCCTTCTCCGCGCGAACTAGTCGATTCTCTGCAAGGCATCGGCATGCTGGTTGTCGTGGGGGATCTGGCAGAAACGCGCGAATGCCCATGGCAAAAACGTGGGCAAGCCCTGCGGGAAGAGCTGCGGCAGCTCTGCGCCGCTCGGGGCATCGCATTGGTAGAAATATCCGGCAATCACGATCCGGATACGCCTGCCCTCTTGGCTCTTTTTTGGCAAGGACGCGTTGCCGCCATGCACGGCCACGCTATCTACAAAGAAGTAGCGCCTTGGAGCTGGGAATACCTGCGCAATAAAGCAGCTTGCCAACAGCTCATCGCCAGCTATGCAGACTGCAATGAAAACCTGCTCTCACGGCTGGAACTTTCCCGCGCCATGTGTACCCTCACCCCCCCCATCATGCGGCGTGAGGGGATTAAAAACCGATTTTTGCGCAGTTTCCTACATTGTTTCTGGCCCCCGCAACGTCCCCTTCGCATCGTATGGGGGTGGCTCACCTGCGGGCGAAAAGCAGAACAATTTTCCCGCCGCTTCTTACCGGCCACCGAGACTTTCATCTTGGGGCATTTTCACCGCTACGGGAGCTGGAGATATGGCAAACGCACCATTTTAAATACAGGAGCGTGGTTCAAACACGCCACACCCTACGCCGTGGATATGCAGGACGGCCGCATTATCTCCCACATGCGCGTGGGAATAGGCGTATCTTAATGCTCATCAGAGGAGCGAGCTACTATATAATGCGGGCGGCGCTTTATCTCCATATACATCTTGGCCATATACTGCCCGAAAATACCAAAGCAAAACAACTGTACACCGCTAAGTAGCAATATAATACATACCATAGACGTCCAGCCGTCTACTGAGTTTTGATATATATACTGGCGAATCACCAAACTCACCATCGTGACGGCAGATATCAGCATGAACAACAGCCCCAGCAAGGCTGAAAAGGTGAGTGGAGTCGTAGAAAATGCCACGATACCCTCCAAGGAGTATTTAAACAGCTTCCAAAATGACCATTTTGTTTCCCCGGCTACGCGCTCCACATTTTCAAACTCAAACCACTTGGTGCGGAAGCCTATCCACTCATACAAGCCTTTAGAAAAGCGGTTATATTCGGGCATAGCGATAAGCGCATCCAACGCCTTGCGGGAAAGCAACTTATAATCCCGAGCTCCATCCACCAGTTGGGTCGAGGACATGCGGTTAATGAGGCGGTAGAAACAACGGGCAAAGAAAGAGCGAATGGGGGGTTCCCCCTTGCGGGAGACACGGCGCGTGCCGGCACAATCGTAGCCTTCCTCGTGCACAGCCTTGAGCATATCCGGCAGCAAAGAGGGCGGGTCTTGCAGGTCTGCATCCATCACCGCGGCATAATCCCCCTTAGCGGTACTCAACCCGGCCAAAATGGCAGCTTCTTTACCAAAATTGCGGGAGAAAGAAAGCCAACGCACAATCGGGTATTCACGGGCAAGCTCCTGCATCAGCTCCAGCGTATTGTCACGGCTGCCATCATCCACCAATATCACTTCTGCATCCACACCATTCATCGTAGCCAACACGCGGGTAAGCTCCTGCATAAACGGCCGCAAAGCCTCCGATTCATTATAGCACGGTACGACGAGGGATATCAGCATAACTCTGTACCGAGTTTAGCACGCCATACCACCTGATACAAGCTCAAAATTGCCACACGTCTTATAAACCAACCGTTATTCTAACCTTTTGCCTTTGAGCATGGCTTTGCTTTATAATCATCTGCATGTCCCAACACACCAAAAAACTCACAACGGCAGCAGGAATCCCTGTCACGCACAATCGCCAATCACTCACTGCAGGTGAACGCGGGCCCATGCTCATGGAAGATGTGTGGCTTTTTGAAAAGCTCAGCCACCTGAACCGCGAAGTGATACCGGAGCGGCGCATGCACGCCAAGGGCTCCGGTGCCCATGGCGTTTTTCGCACCACAGCAGATATCACCCGCTACACTAAGGCTGATTTATTTGCAGAAATAGGCCGGGAAACGCCGGTCTTTGTGCGTTTCTCTACTGTTGCGGGAGAACGTGGCGCCGCAGATGCAGAACGCGATATCCGCGGATTCGCCGTCAAATTTTACACCCGCCAAGGCAACTGGGATTTGGTGGGCAATAACACACCGGTCTTTTTCTTGCGAGACCCACGCCAATTTGCAGATTTGAACCACGCCATCAAACGCCACCCGGCCAGCGGTCTTCGCAGCCCGGCCGCAAACTGGGATTTTTGGACCTCGCTTCCGGAAGCCTTTCACCAAGTCACCATTGTCATGAGCGACCGAGGCATCCCGGATGGATACCGCCACATGCATGGTTTCGGCAGCCATACTTTTTCCATGATCAATGCCAAAAATGAGCGCGTGTGGGTTAAGTTTCACTGGCTGTGCCGGCAAGGAATTCGTAATCTCACAGATGCACAGGCGGCGGCCCTCATAGCCACGGATCGCGATAGCGCCGGGCGGGATTTATACCAGGCTATTGAGCACGGAGACTACCCCCGCTGGAAGCTCTGCATCCAAGTGATGACTGATGAGCAAGCGCAGCAATTCCCTTTCAACCCCTTCGATCTGACAAAAGTATGGCCCCATGCGGATTTTCCGCTCATCGAAGTGGGGGAGTTGGAATTGAACCGCAACCCGGAGAATTATTTTGCAGAGGTTGAGCAAGCCGCATTCAACCCGGCACAAATCGTACCCGGCATCGGCTTTTCGCCGGATAAGATGCTGCAAGGCCGACTATTTGCCTATGGAGATGCTCAGCGTTATCGACTGGGGGTGAACCACCACCAAATCCCCATCAACCGGCCGCTACCGGGATGCCCCCTGCACAGCTACCACCGCGATGGCCAAATGCGTGTGGATGGCAATGCCGGAGATACCACCACCTACGCCCCCAACAGCACCGGAGAATGGCAAGAGCAGCCGGAATTCACCCCGCCCCCTACCCCCACCGGCGGAGCGGGAGCTTATTACTCCTTTGCAGAAACGGAGGAAGATTACTACTACCAGCCCCGCCAACTTTTCCTGCTCATGTCCCCCAAACAACGACAAGCTCTTTTTGAAAACACAGCGCGCGCCATGAGTGATGTACCGGAAGATATATGCCGCCGCCACATTGCGCATTGTTACGCCTGCCACCCTGAATACGGCAAGGGAGTGCAAAAAGCCCTCGGTCTGAAGTAAGTATCAGCAACTCCCCCACGGCCGTGTTTGGTACTTGACCAAACACGGCTTTTTTGCTAGTCTCGGTGCAATGGTAAAACGCATCATCAGCTGTCTTCTTTGTGCCTTTCTCCTCATGGCACTCGGGGCTTGTCAGCAGGAAGACCCGAACAACAAAACCATACGCATGGGTTGCTTCCCCAATGTTACCCATGTGCAGGCACTTGTGGCGCGCAACATGAGCCGTACAAACGAGGGCTGGTTCGAACGCTATCTACCGGGCTACAAAATTGAATGGTATACTTACAACGCCGGTCCCACCGCCATGGAAGCTATTTTTGGCCGTACGGTAGACCTCACCTATGTGGGTCCCAGCCCGGCGCTGAATGCGTATGCCGTATCGGCCGGCCGAGAAGTACGCATTCTGGCAGGCTCCGTCAATGGAGGGGCTGCGCTGATGGTGGCACCGGAAAGCGGCATTACCCAAGCAGCGGATTTCAAAGGACGCAGCATAGCCACCCCACAATTGGGCAACACACAGGATGTATCTTGCCGCGCTTGGCTCTCCAAAAACGGACTCAAATGCACACTGGAAGGCGCGGGGGATTGCCGCGTGGCTCCTACTCCCAATTCCATGCAATTGCAACTCATGAAGCAGGGAGACATTGATGCCTGCTGGACGGTAGAACCCTGGGTAACCCGCTTGGAGATGATGGCCCAAGCCCGTGTACTCGTGCAAGAAGCAGATGTGGTAACAACTGTGCTCGCCGGGCGGGTAAACTGGCTCAAAAACCACCCCAAAGAAGCGGCAATCATCATCCAAGCCCAGCGTGAGCTCACGCAGTGGATTGCGGAGCACCCGCAAGAGGCTCAAAAAAGGGTGACGGATGAGCTCACCCATCTCACCCAAGCCCCTATGGATGCCGAATTGGTGCGCCGCGCATGGGAACGGCTCAAGCTCACAGATAGCATCGATGTGGCCGGATTGGAGCAATTTGTAAAAGATGCACAAATGAGCGGCCTGCTGGACCGCATCCCCCCGCTGGATGGAATGATTTACCGAGTACATCAATGATACAGGAAAAACTACACGAAGAGATACACAATTTCCCCACAGCCAAGCTCAGCGTAGAGCATGTGTGCAAGGACTTTGTCACCAACAACGGCACCGTGGTGAGGGCGTTGGATGACGTATCCCTCACCATCAACGAGGGTGAGTTCGTTTGCTTTGTAGGCCCTAGTGGCTGTGGCAAATCCACCCTGCTCAATATCATTGCCGGGCTGGAAAAGCCGGATAGTGGCATGGCACTGATAGATGGCACCCCCATCACCGGCCCGGGGCGCGACCGCATGATGATGTTCCAAGAGCATGCTCTTTTCCCTTGGTTGGATGTCATCGGCAATGTCATGTTTGGACTCAAGCAAAAACCCAATTTAAACAATAAGGAGCGCTTGGAAGTGGCCAAGTATTACTTATACTTGGTGAAAATGGATCGTTTTGCCCACGCCAACATTCACGAATTATCAGGCGGCATGCGGCAGCGTGTGGCCCTGGCGCGCTCGCTTGCACCCAACCCCAAAATCTTGCTCATGGATGAACCCTTCTCCGCCTTGGATGCCATGACACGCGAACGCCTGTATGGCGACATTCAGGATGTGTGGGAAAAGCGCCGCAAAACCATCATTTTTGTGACCCACAACGTACGCGAAGCCGTATGCCTTGGGAGCCGGGTCGTGCTCTTCTCGCCGCACCCCGGGCGTGTGCGCGAGGAGTTCCCCGTGCACCTGCCACGCCCCCGCAATATCAATAATCATGACTTGGCCGATTTGTCGCAGGAAATCACCTCGGCACTCAAAGGCTACACCGCAGCAGAATCCGATTAAAAGCCATGAAACGCATTCTCATCACCCTCAGTTTTTTCCTTCTGCTCATCTTCATATGGGCTGCGCTCACCGGGGATTTGGCCTTCATTGGGGTCGATATCTCCCTATGGTCACCCTATGTGCTGCCCCCGCCCAGCACTGTGGGCCATTACCTGTGGGACAACACACTCAACGGCAAGATTCCGCTCTCCATGCTCATCACCCTGCGCCGCCTGCTCATCGGCTATGCCATTGGGCTTGTCATTGGTGTACCCTTGGGCATGGTTTCTGCACGCTTTCGCTGCATCAACGACACGCTTGGCATGCTGGCACTGGGGCTGCAAGCGCTACCAAGTGTGTGTTGGGTACCACTGGCCTGCATTTGGTTTGGGCAGACAGAAGTCGCCCTGCTTTTCGTGGTCATCATGGGTACGCTGTGGAGCGTACTGCTTTCCACCCAAAACGGCATGAAGAACGTACCGCCGATCTACGCCCGGGCAGCCCGCACAATGGGTTCTTCCCCCATACACACCTTGGTGTTTGTGACACTGCCGGCCTCTGCCCCCTTTGTGGTGAGTGGCATGAAACAAGGCTGGGCTTTTGCGTGGCGCTCTCTCATGGCCGCAGAGATATACGTATCTGTGATATCAGGATTCGGCATTGGCCAATACCTGCACTACGGACGCGAATTGCAGCGCATGTACCAAGTTATCGGCATCATGTTCATCATTATTTTGGTGGGCTTGTTGGCTGATAAAATCCTCTTCTCCCCCCTTGAATCCTGGCTGCACCGCCGCTGGGGTACCGGCAAAGATTAAACAAGCATGAACACTTGGATTGATGAATTGCGCCAAGAGCTGGGCGAGGCTCTCCACACCGATACACCTACCCTACAAGCCCACGCAAGCGACAAATGGCATGCGGCACATCTACCGGATGCCGTACTGCTGGCTACTGATACCGCCCAGGTATCTGCCGCCATGAAAATCGCATCGGCACACGGCATTCCCGTCACTCCACGTGGTGCAGGCGTGGGCTATGTGGGGGGCTGTGTTCCGGTGCGCGGGGGGCTGGTCATATCGACTGCGCCCATGCAACGCATCGTAGAGCTCAACCCGGCAGATGGTGTGGCGGTGGTCGAAGCCGGAGTCCTAACAGCAGATTTACAGGAGGCATGCGCCGAGCTTGGTTGGTTCTACCCGCCGGATCCGGCATCTCGCAAAGAATCCAGCATTGGCGGCAATATAGCCACCAATGCCGGGGGACCGCGTTGTCTCAAATACGGGGTCACGCGCAACTATGTACTGGGGTTGGAAGTCGTGTTGGCAGATGGGCGCATTCTGCGCTGTGGCGGGCGCACCCACAAGAACAAACAGGGTTTCGACCTCACCGGGCTCTTCTGCGGTTCGGAAGGTATGCTGGGTATTATCACCCAAGCCACACTCCGCATCATTCCGGCACCCCCGGCGCGGGCCGCCTTGCATGCCTCATTCCCTCGTTTTGCGCTGGCAGCTCAAGCCGTGCAAAACATTCTTCAAGGTGGGCATTTACCCTGCGCTATCGAAATAACCGATGCCTACACCTTAGCAGCTGCGCGTGCTTACCTGCAAAACGATGTACTACCGGCAGATGCACAGGGCCACATCATCATCGAGACAGATGGGCAGCCCGATGCCGTGGCAACGGAAATAGAGAGCATCTCCCGCATCCTGCAAGAGACCGGGGCTACTGCCATCTGCCCTGCTCGCACTGAGGAAGAGGTGGAGCAGATTTGGCAACTGCGGCGCGAGTTCTCGTACAGCCTCAAGGCCACCGGCCTCACCAAGCTCAACGAGGACATCGTGATACCGCGCTCGCAGCTGGTGCAGCTGGTGGACTTCTGCGAATCCATGCAGCACGAGACGGGCATACCCGTGGCCTGCTTCGGGCATTCGGGAGATGGCAACATTCACACCAACATCATGGTGCCCAAGGATGCACAAGGACGGGATATTCGCCAGCCGGCAGATGAACTGGTAAATCGCCTTTTCCGCTGGGTCACGGAACACGGCGGCAGCATCACCGGCGAGCACGGTATTGGCCTCGCCAAAGCCCCCTGGTTCCCTACTGCTATCGGCAATACCGCCATGGATGTACACCGAACCCTCAAGCTGGCGCTTGACCCGCTCCGTATCCTCAATCCCGGCAAAATGAACTTGGATTAAGCACCCGCTATGTCACGCACCTGGCGATTACGCAATGAACAATGGCTCCTGCCCAAAAAAGGCGCCATCATGGGTATCCTCAACGTCACCCCGGATTCCTTCTCCGATGGTGGGCTGCACAACACGCTAGAAACAGCCCTGGCACATGCCCGCAAATTAGTGGCAGACGGCGCAGACATTATTGACATCGGTGGGGAATCAACCCGCCCCGGCTCAGCAGAAACGCCCCCGAAAGAAGAACAGGCTCGCGTAGTGCCGGTCATCCAAGCTCTCCGCGCAGAGTTCCCCGCCCTCCGTATCTCTATCGACACCCGCCACGCCACCACCGCAGCGGCTGCGCTGCACGCGGGGGCAGATATCGTGAACGACATCACCGCACTGGCCTCTGCGGATATGCGCCGGGTATGCGCAGAGCTTCCATGCGGCATCATCCTCATGCACATGCAAGGCACCCCCACCACCATGCAGCAAGCCCCCCACTATACTGATGTGGTGGCTGAGGTGCGGCAATTTTTTGCCGAGCGCATGGAACTGGCGGCTCAAGACGGAATCGAGCCCACACGCATTTGCCTAGACCCGGGCATTGGATTCGGCAAAACCACGGAGCACAATCTCCTCCTCATTGAACACTTGGAATCCTTGCGGGTACTCAATCGGCCCATACTCATGGCGCTATCCCGCAAAGCATTCATGGGCAAAATCTTGGGAGCATACAACCCACCCAAAACAAGTCCCATTCCCACGCTTAGCATGAGCCTTATGTCTGCCGACCGGGGGGCGGATTTGCACCGCGTACACGATGTTGCAGAACTACACCAAGCCCTGCTCTTGCGGGCCGCCCTGCTTCGCGCCTGAGTCACCCCATCCTTTTTCACACACCCACTCCAGCACATGAAAACTTGGATTACAGCAACATTCAGTCCCACCGGCTCCACCCGCGCCGTGGCACAAGCCATTGCAGCCACCCGCGAACAAGCTCACATCGACCTCCTCAAACCCATCTCTCCCCGGATTGTGACTGCGGATACTCCGTTGCTTGCGGTGGTACCGGTATATGGTGGCCGAGTACCTGCTATCGCCATTGAACGACTTTCCCGGCTGCAGGGCCAAGGAGGCGCTGCCATAGCCGTCGTTGTGTATGGCAACCGCGCCTATGAAGATGCCCTGCTCGAACTCAAAAACACGCTAACAGACTGCGGTTTCCGCGTCATTGCCGCGGCAGCTTTCATCGCAGAGCATTCCATTGCCCGCAGCATTGCCACCGGGCGCCCCCACGAGCAAGATAAGCAAACAGCCACTGAATTTACTGCCACAGTAGATGCTAAATTGGCGCGGCCCGCAGCAGAACAAACCCTCGTTCACGTGCCCGGCAACGATCCATTAAAACCCTTGCCACAAATGCCCGCCACCCCCATCGTGACGGACGCATGCGGTGGCTGTGGTTCCTGCGCACGCGAATGCCCCATGCAAGCCATACCGGCAGAAAACCCACGCACGACGGATGCTTCCCGCTGCATTCTGTGCATGCGCTGCGTGAGCATCTGCCCACGCCAAGCACGTATCCTGCCGCCCCCACTGCTGGCCGGCATGACAGCTCGCCTCCAAGCTTGCGCCGCAGAACCCCGCCTGCCCGAGCTTTTCGTCTAAATCAGACTCCGCGGCTGAGAAGCTGCGTGAGCTCGAACTGGAATGCCTGCAACTCTGCCGGGCTGGGTTTGCCACTCAGCTCACTCCAGCCAAAGCGGCCCATTTGGTCAATCTGCCAAGCCCCCTTCACCCCCGAGGGGAACACCGCCTTGCCCGAAAGCAAGGTGCCGGGTATTTGCAATTCATCCAATGTCACCTCCGGCTTGCCCCCGGTGGGGGCAGGCATGCCGGGCGTTTCTGCCGGGGCCGGGGCGGCAGCGGGCTCCTCTTTCGGCGGAGCAGGCGCTGCCTCTGCAGGCTTGGCAATTTCAATGCCGTAATCCAGCAGCAAAAAGCGCACATCCATATAAGTCATGTGTACATCACATTCCGCTACCAAATTTTTCTGGATACCGTTCAAATCCACCCCTTGAGCAGCCCACTGGCGCACCATATCAAGTTGTTCCGGCGAAAGTTTCGTTGCCATGCCCGCATCTTACTCTTTACCCCACCCTTTGGCAAGCAGGAAGCGCGCCTGCATGCCCCATCCATGACATAACAAGAGTAAATTTCAAACTTTCAACTTTACAAGCGCCACGCCCTTCCCTATCATGTGGGCATGTCCAATACAAAAGTTTCTGATAATCTGGATGCTCTCATCAAACTGGCCCTTGATGAAGACTTTGGGGATGGCGACGTAACCTCCAACTACTTTGTGCCGGCAGAACTGAAGGCCAAAGCGCTTCTTCGCCCGCGTTCGCAGGGGGTACTCTCCGGAGTCAAGGTAGCAGAGGCTGTTTTCATGGCTGTGGACCCCACCTTAAAAGTCGAAGTATTGCTGCACGATGGGGAGAAAGTCTCCCCGGGTGCCATTGTCATGTCCATTGAGGGGGCGGCACGCTCCATTCTGGGGGCAGAGCGCACAGCCCTCAACTTCATCCAGCGTCTTTCCGGCGTGGCAAGCATGACTCACAAGTATGTAAAAGCCATTGCTCACACTTCCTGCCGTTTGTTGGACACCCGCAAGACCACCCCCGGCTACCGCTTGCTGGAAAAAGCAGCCGTGGTACACGGTGGCGGCAACAACCACCGCTTAGGCCTGTATGACCGCGCCATGGTCAAGGACAACCACCTCATGACGGATGGCAACACGGCTCACCTGCAAGCATGCATCAATCAGCTCAAGGCGGATAAACCCGGTGTGGAAGTGGAACTGGAGGCCGACAACCTCACCCAAGTGGAAGCCTTCCTGCAACTGACCGGGGTGGACTACATCCTGCTGGACAACATGAGCAATGAGGACATGCGCCGTGCCGTCGAAATGCGCGGCAAAAATCGCAAGCCTTATTTCGAGGCAAGCGGTGGGCTTACACTGGAAACAGCCCCCGCTGCCGCCGAGACCGGGGTCGATTTCATGAGCTTTGGCTGCCTCACCCACTCCGTTCCTTCCTTGGATTTAGGGCTGGATTTCACCGTCACGCGCTAAATGCAGGATTATTCTCCACGAGAAGCACTCATCACCCTCAACCTTATTCCCGGGCTGGGTTCCATTCGCATTCAATCGCTGTTGGAATTTTTCGGTTCGGCAGAGCTGGCGTTGGCGGCACCTGCATCCCTGCTGGAGCAGGTGCCGCGCCTTGGCCGCAAACTGGCCTCTGCGGTGGCAGATTGGCGCAATTGTACCAACACCACCGCAGAAATTGAAGCCGCAGAGCAACACGGCGTTCGCATTGTCACCCTGCTGGATGCTGACTACCCGCAGGCTCTCCGCAGTATGGCAGATCCCCCCATTGTCCTCTATGCACGCGGTGAGTGGCGGCCGGAGGATGACACACGCTCCGTGGCACTGGTGGGTTCCCGCCTGGCAAGCCCCTACGGCATAACCCATGCACGCCGTTTTGCCCGCGAACTGGCGGAAAACGGCTGCACCATTATCTCCGGATTAGCACGCGGGGTTGATACCGCAGCCCACCAAGGCGCGCTCGATGCCGGTGGCCGCACCATTGCCGTCATTGGCTCCGGTATTGCCAACATCTTCCCCCAAGAGAACATCGCTCTGGCAGACAGTATCGTTCGGAGTGGACAAGGCGCTATCGTGAGCGAATTCCCCATGTTCATGCGCCCGGGGCGCACCACCTTTCCCCAGCGCAACCGAATTGTCGCAGCTTGGAGCCGGGCCACCTGCGTGGTAGAAGCTCCCACCCGCAGCGGGGCGCTCATCACTGCTCGCATGGCCGCCGTAGAGTATGGGCGCACCGTCTTTGCCCTTCCCGGCCCGGTGGATCGTCCCTCCAGCGCAGGGTGCCACAACCTCATCCGAGACGGCGCCATCCTCTGCACTTCCCCGGCAGAGCTCTTGGATGACATGAATTGGACGGATACCCCCCGGCAGCTAGACTTAAACTTCGACCCCACCCCAGCCACAGCCGCTGAGCTCTCCCCCGCTGAGCATGAAGTTCTAGCCGCCATCACCGCCGGCCATGATACGCTGGATGCCCTTTGCACAGCACTTGGCATGCCGGCGCATGAACTCAATCCTTTGCTCATGCGTATGCAGGTCAAACGGCTCATCAGCCCGCTCCCCGGTGGCCGTTTCCAATAGCCGCTTTTCGCCTCCTCAAAAAAAAGACATAAATTTGGCTTGCAATTTGGGGTAACTTGCTGTATAAGTGGCGACCCCTTTCCGCAGTGATGCGGGTAAACCTTTACAAAAACAACACGATATGTCCAAGCATTCCACTCTGAAAGCAACTGGTACCGTTGGCGGTAAGCGTTCTGTTCTCAAGCGTTTCGAACGCGTGAAGCTCCTGAAGGAGCGTGGCCAGTGGAAGGAAGGCCAGAGCCCCATCGGTCTGCCCAAGACCAAGTTCGACGCCTAATCCGGTGATACTTTCCGCAGCAGGGGATATCCGCGCCGAGATGCGTTCGGATTCATTCTCCCCTGCGCCGGATGGCTCCGTCAGGTGTTGCAGAGCACCGAGACATTGTATCCGGTACAGATTTTCGCCTCACGGCTGTCGAAAGCCGCGGGGCTTTTCCTTTTACAACAAAAAAACCTCCCTTATCCCCCTTTCCTATGTCTGAAGAACCCAACTATGCAGCCGCCCAAGAAGGCAGCGTGCGTCTCAACAAGTTTCTTGCTTCCTGCGGCTACGAATCCCGCCGTGCAGCCGATCGCCTGATTGCCGAAGGGCGAGTGGAAGTCAACGGCAAGGTGGTAGACACCCCCGGCTTGCGTGTTCTGCCGACTGATTTTGTGAAAGTGGACGGCCACCGCGCCACCCCCAAGGAGGAAGTAGCCATCCTGCTCAACAAACCACGCGGCTACGTATGCAGCCGTGATGCCCAAGGAGCCATTGGCACAGTTTACGACCTACTCCCCCCCAAATACCGCTATGCCAACTATGTAGGCCGCTTGGATGCCGATAGCGAAGGCTTGCTCATTTTCACCAACAACGGCACATTGGGGCAAAGCATAGGCCACCCCTCCGGCGGTATCGAAAAAGAATACTGGGTCACGCTCGACCAAGCCTTCGACAACAGCGTTCTCATCCAGCTGCTCAAGGGGGTGCGCATACCGGAAGGCCAAGCCAAGGCAAAATACATCTCCCGACTCTCTGCACGCCGCGCTTGCGTGGTGCTGGAGCAAGGGCTGAAGCGCCAAGTGCGCCAAATGTTCTCCTGCTTAGGGCTGCGTGTGCGCAAGCTGGTGCGTGTGCGCATCGGCTCACTGTGGGGCGGTGATTTGGAACCCGGCAATGCGGAGCTGCTCACCCCCGAGCAAATTGAACTGGCCTGCACCAATCCCCGCCGCCGCAAGGGACTCGTTGGTGCCAAACAAGCATTCAAACCGCGCCCCGTTCAGCAACAGAATGAAGCTCCCGATTCCTACGAGGAAGAGGAAGACTCCTACATCTTCAACCCGGCTGATTTTGAAACAGAGGAAGAGGCTCTGGAAACCGCCACCAAGTTCATTGATGGTGAATCCTTTGAACCCGAGCGCGACAATGGTCGCCGCCCCTTTGGCCGAGCCCCCCGCAGCAAGCGCGACTTTGACGGTGGCGAGCGCCGCTCCTTTGGCAACCGAGACCGCAAGCCCTTCGGTGAGCGCCGCTCCTTTGGCGACCGCGACCGCAAACCCTTCGGTGAGCGCCGCTCCTTTGGCGACCGCGACCGCAAACCTTTCGGTGAGCGCCGCTCCTTTGGCGACCGCGATGGCAAACCCTTCGGTGAGCGCCGCTCCTTTGGCGACCGCGATGGCAAGCCCTTCGGCGAGCGCCGCTCCTTTGGTGACCGCGACCGTAAACCCTTCGGTGAGCGCCGCTCCTTTGGCGACCGCGACCGCAAGCCCTTCGGTGAACGCCGCTCCTTTGGCAACCGCGATGGCAAGCCTTTCGGAGCCAGCAAACCCTTCGGCAACAAGAAAAACTTCCGCCAAGGTAGTGGCCAAGGCAAATTTAACACACGCCGGCCGTTCAACGGCGGGCGTGGTTAAAGCATCTCAAGCGGTAGCATGAAAACCCTTCCTCTTTTTCTCATTCTGCTGGGGGGAGCGCTCCTTCCCCTGCATGCCGATGCCACTGCAGCCCCTGCTCCCGCATACGAGAGCAAAGACCTGCAATTGGAGGGGAATCTCCATGAGCTGAAAACCCAGGCAGAAAGCGGGGATGCCACCGCCATGCGCCAGCTCTACATGCGCTATGCCGTAGCCGGCTATACCGAGCAAGCCAAAGCCTGGGCCGACAAATTTCGCCAAGCACTTGTACAAAAAGCAGATGCAGGCGATACCAAGGCCATGCTCTTGCTGGGTACCAACTACCTGACAGGTCGCGAATACACGGAACCGGACACCGCCAAAGCGGCCGTCTGGCTCAGCAAGGCTACAGAGGCCGGTGATCCCACCGCAGCCTATATCTTGGGGGATTTCCTGACCAAGCAGGGAAATGCCGTAGATGGCAATGCTGCCTACACCCGCGCCTACACAGAGTACAGCAAACTGGCAGAGACAGGTAACACCAACGCCCTTTACTGGCAGGGCTACATGCAACAAAACGGCTTGGGTACCCCTGCAGATGCCCCCGCCGGCATCGCTAAAATGGAGAAAGCCGCCCAAGAAGGCAATGCTTGGGCGCTCTCCCAGCTTTTCAAGACCTATGCTCAGGGACTCGGCGTAGCAAAAGATGAAGCCAAGGCCATTGCATACGCCCGCCAAGCAGCGGATAACACAAAAGACCCGCTCATGGCATACGCCACCGCCTGCGCGTTCCTGAATGGCCAAGGAGTGCAAAAAGATGAAAAACTTGGCGAGCAATACCTGGAAATGGCCGTGGCCGGCAACCTGGCAGATGCCATTGTACTCAAAGCCACCAGGTGCGAGCAGGCAGGTAACATGGCAGAAGCCTATGCCCTCTACAACCAAGCGGCCTCCATGGGGCAAAGCGATGCCATGGTTCACACCGGCCGTCTCCTGCTCTACGGCGCGAAGGGGGTAGAAAAAGATGAAGCCCGCGGGCTGAGCCTGCTGCAAGCCGCCTGCGACCGCCTCAACTCCCCGCGCGCACCCTACGAAATTGCCCGTTATTACGACAGTATCGAGGAACCGGAACTGGCCAATGCTTGGTATGTGACCGCCAGCGACCGTGGTGTAGCAGAAGCCATGGCCCGCCGCGGCATGCTGCACCTCAACCCATTCTCCGGGCTCAAGTGGAATCCCACCTTAGCCTACCAATGGTGGAGCGCCGGGCAGGAAGCCGGGGATGCGGATTGTAAGCGCAATGTACGCCTTTTCCTCTACGTTTTCATCCCCTTGCTGCTCGTCCTCGTCTTTGGGGTTCCCTCATTCATCGTGCATCGGCTCAATAAAAAAGCACAAAACGAGGAGACTCCCGTGGCCTAACACGAATCCTTCCGCCGCCATGTTGGCTCGCATGCACACCCCCATCGGCCCGCTCTGCCTGGAAACAGATTGTGGTGTGTTGGAACGCCTATATCTGCCACAGGAAGCCCCGGATGCGCCACCCCCAGCCCCCGGCAGTCCGGAGGAGGCCTACTTCGCACAAATCTACGAATACCTGCTGGGGCGGCGGCGTAGCTTTGACATTCCCACGCGCCTCCCTTGCCACTTTTCCCCCATCCGCTGCCTTATCCTGCAACGCATTGCCGCCATCCCTTACGGCAACACTGCCACCTATGGTCAACTGGGGGCACCCCGCGCAGTGGGGCAAGTATGCGCAAGCAATCCGTTACCGCTTATCATCCCATGCCACCGTGTTCTTCCCGTGCAAAACGCTCCGGGGCACTACCGGGGCGGATCCGACCTCAAGCGCTTCCTCCTGCAGTTGGAAAAGAAGAAAAAAGAATTGCCACAAAGCTGACAATCTGCTAGAATTTTCGCGGTATGAGTAGCACAGACAGCACCAAACGAAGCGCGTTTTCCTTTCGCTGCCCCCTGCCCTTATACCGCCGGATGGAAAAACATGCGGCTGCTATGCACATGGATATCTCCGAGTTCGTCTTTACGGCCCTGCGGCATGCGCTTGGCTCCTCGGAGTCGCTGAACAAAGCACTTTCTTCCACCGCACCGAACCCACCCCACCGAAGCACAGACTGACCTCTCCCCCATGGCACGCATTCTTGTAGCACTCAGTGGCGGCGTAGACAGCGCCGCAGCCGCAGCCCTGCTCGTACAGCAAGGCCACGATGTTGTGGCCGCATACATGAAAAACTGGGTGAACGATGAGAACATACCCGGTGAGTGCCCGTGGGAGCGTGATATTGAAGATGCCCTCGGTGTATGCCGTACACTGGGTATTGAGTTGCGCGTTGTTGATTTGATTGCTCAGTACCGTGAGCGAGTCGTCAACTACCTGATAGAGGGCTACCGCAATGGCTCTACCCCCAACCCGGATGTGCTCTGCAACCGCGAGATGAAGTTCGGCGTGCTGCTGGATTATGCCCGGGAGCAAGGCTTCTCCGGGGTTGCCACCGGGCACTACGCCAATCGGCTGGATGTACCGGGAGAAGGCAGCTACATCCTCCGCGGAGCAGACCGCAACAAAGACCAATCATACTTCCTCGCACTCATGCGCCCGGAGCAAGTTGCCCATGCCATCTTCCCCGTGGGCCACATCACCAAGCCCGAAGTGCGGGATATTGCGCGCCGCTTTCACCTGCCCAATGCAGAAAAAAAGGATTCCCAAGGCATCTGCTTTATCGGCCAAGTGAAAATGAGCGATTTCCTGCGCCACTATCTGCCGGACAACCCCGGCGATATCGTGGACTTGAAGGGGCGCGTCCTCGGGCAGCACCAGGGGCTGCACCTCTTCACCATGGGCCAGCGCAAAGGTCACCACATCGCCTCCCCGCGGGAGGGAATCGCCTACGTCGTTGTGGGCAAAGATTTGCAGAAAAACCAACTCATCCTCGGCTACGAGGGAGAGGAAACGCCCGGGCTCTACGCCCGCAGTGCCATCGTAGGCTCTATCACCAACACCTTGAGGCCCCTCCCCGAACGAGTCATGGCACAGCCCCGCTACCGAGCCCCGGCCGTGCATGCCACCTGCACCCACTTGTCGGACAACAAAGTACAGCTCACCTTTGATGAACCGGTTCGCGCACTCGCTCTTGGCCAAGTATGTGCTTTCTACGCACCCGATGCCGATCGCGGAGAACAACTTCTCGGTGGCGGTTTCTTTGAAAGCGTACTCTAAATCGGCTATTCGACCATTTACCGATGCGTAAACATGGCGTGACAGATACGCCAATGAGCCAAATTTACACATAATTTTGTTCTACTAATTCTTTCGGCTTGACATTTTAGTCAAAAGGTAGTTTCATAGTTGCCCCGCTATTCAATATCAGGCAGAACGCGAAAGCCTCACCTGCTGCGGAAAACTCTCCCAAACGAGAATAACCTAACGAAAACATAAATCATTATGGGATCGCTTAAGAAGAGACGTAAGGCCAAAATCAACAAGCACAAGCGCAGCAAGCGCATGCGCCAGAACCGCCACAAGAAGCGTTTGCGTTACAAGTCCTAAGCTGCGCGCTTAGGCCACGTCCGCAAGCGACG
>JAFQGD010000038.1 GCA_017398355.1 Akkermansia sp.
CCAGAGCCCAACCTACACGCCCGGCCAGAACCAAACTGCCACCTTGCTCATGCCTGAGCGCCAACTCCTCATCCATGAACGTGAACTTCTTCAGGGTCGCGCTGATGATGTCTCGGCGGGAGTAGGTTACACCATTGGAGAGCACCTCCAAGATGGGGCGCAGGAAGGTCTGGAAATTCGGAACGTTCATAATGCGTAAGTGTCTTACGCTATGCTATCACACAATACACCATTGGAGCAAACAAAAAACACATAACAGACCAACTTTCATGCGCAGGTAAGCCTGTTTTACACTCAAAGCAATCCTCCGCAAGGGGAGATTCTCAGAGTAAGCCTCCGTTCGGTTGAAAAATGCTCCAGCCTCCGTTTTTTCGGAGAAAAAACTTCGGCTTGGCAAGCCTTTAGGTTTGCCAAGCCAACTTTTTTATTGAGTATTGCGCCAAATCTTCGAAGAAGCGGTGGCGGAAGCGAAATAAAAAAGGGAGGCTGCCACGCTGAAGCGCTTGTCACGCCATAGCTCCGAAGGAGCGACGGCGGAAGTGCGGAAGCGGGCAAACTACCGTGGCGCAATACATGCGGTAAAAGCAAAACACAGCAATGCTAATGTCTGACTCTCATTTCTACTACGTTTACATTCTGCGTGATGTCGCTACCGGGAAACATCGGGTCAAGCCCAAAAATTGGGGAGTTTGAAATCACCTAAACTTGTCACAACCCAAATGCGTTTGCCCTGCGGTTATTGTGAGGGACACACAAAAAGGGTTCTCATGCCAAGAATATCCATCGCATTGACATCGATACCGCCATGTTTTAAAAAGTCAGAGAGGTATCTTTTAGCGCACAGCAAAAGCTACTTGGGAAACACGGTTCTGAAGAAAGCTAGGATTAGGCGGATGATAGCATAAGCAAGCGCCCCGAAGAGAAGCAAAAAAGGGGTGAGGATAAGGACAACCAGCCCTACCGAGGCCCACAAAAACAAGCAGACAAAGTAGCGGGGGTAATGCGCTTTTACCGTATCCCAGGCCATCCGGGATGAGAACAAGCCTCCTTTGTTGCGGCTGTAATCCCGCACCAGCACCAAGCCATTGCCGCATTCCACATAATCCATCGATCCATGCCCATACCATGAACCATAGCGATAAGGGCCGGGTAATTCATAGCGGTGCAAGAGTTCATCCATTGGATAGTAGCAAGAGGTGCTTTTCTCTTCGTGAAAATGCGCAAGATTCTGAGCTGAGGGGCGCACAATAAAAACACGTGCATACACCCCCTTCTCCCGGTTCGCCGGGTTATCCCAACTCATACGGCTTTTGATGATTTCCTCCGGTGCTCCCCAGTCTTCATAGTTCCAATCGCGGGCCGGCATCAGATAATAGGCAGGCAGCCCGGCCACCAGCATCAGCCAGAGGATGAGCAAGCCCTTGCAGATGCGCTGCCCGGTACTTTTGTGTTTAGGTGTCATTGCTCAGTGGATTCGGGGGCGGAGCGGCGCTCTTTTTCCTCCAAAAAACGCACCACAGATGTCAGGTTGTGAGAGCGAGCATGGGTGAGCGCCACCTCCAGTTCTGCGGAGCCGCGCACAATGTGGTTGAGCATCTGCAGATCCCTGTTTTTCACCGCTTCCTGCACGCCGGCTTCAAGTTCCATCATAGGATTCTTGGCCACAAGCTCCAGAGCCAGCTCCGGGTTGCGAGCCTGTACAGCCTGTACCAGCGCGCCGGCATCCTTCTGCGGGTTGTGCTGCACATAGACGGAGACCCCATAGATGGCTCCACCAAAGCAGAGAAGGTGCAAAAATGCCACCAAGTAACCATTCCCGGAAATAGGCTCGCGAGAAGCGGAGCGGATAGTCCCCCACACGCACCTGTTGAGCAAACCGATACCCAGTATGGTAATCAGCATGTTGATGAGGCCGGATTTATCCCCCTCCTTCTTGCGTCCCCCGAGGACGAGCAGCAGAGTACACAGCACAAGTAAGAGCGAGAAAAGTTGGTACAGCATATCCGCAAATATGCGAGCCAGTGTGCCGGCTACAATGGCAAAGATGCTCCGCCCCGGGTTGCAGCGGCGCACCATGAAAAAAGAATATACCAAGGGAACAAGCACCATACCCCCGGCACACCAAAGACGCGCCCACAAATACGGCAGGAGGTCGTCTCCGCGGTAGCCCATGTAGAACAGCCAAACCACCCCCGCCCAGCATACCAAGGTAACAGGAGCCGAGAGGTAGATATCCCCCAGACCATAGTGCAGATTAATCTTGTTGGCAGTTGCTATCAAAAGCCCCACAAACCCCAGCACGGCCAACACCAAGGCAGCCATACTCAGATGACTCAGAAACGCATGCTGCGCAAGCTCCGGCATGGGTGTTGCTTCCGTTGCTGCCATGGCCTGCCCTGCCACGCAAAACAATAGCCCCATTATCCATTTAATGTTTATTCCATTCACTGCGGCAGAAGTATAATGCACGCTCGTTAGAGAGTCAAGCCTGATAGGGTGGAAAGGCTATAGCTCCCCATCGACTCAAACGATAGAAAATCCATTCCGAATTTTATCTCTGACGCAAGTCAACCAACTTCTATAAATAATCAATGTGAAATAAGGCTATCACATGTGTTCCAAAGTTTGAGCAAAGAGCCCGATAAATGACAATTGGGCGAACTGAAAGCCCGCGGAATTTTGGGATCGATCTGTGGCGAGCCGAAAATGAGGCTCGACTCCGGCTCGCAAAACAAAAATACAAATTTCCATTTATCGAGCTGAGAGGGGGCAAAAATGTTGTTGTTGTTTCTATCTCTTACAAAATCTCTGGGAGACGTGTAGGGTTTAGCATAGACCTCTACTTTTTGGATTGCAAGTGGGCGCGGAAATTGCTAATATATGCTGGTATGGAGTACACGCCATGTGACAGCCGAATCCAGCTGGCCGAGCAAGAAAGACGTGTCCGCTCTCTGGAAGAAGAGCTTGCACAGTGTCGCGCAGCAGTCAATTTGCTGCGCGCAGAACTGGTGTCCGAGGGACTGGGCACCCCGCTGCCGGAGTTGCCGGCAGAGAAAGGAGCAAGTTCCGGCTATTTAGCTCCCATGCAGCCAGGGGATCCCCTCAGCCGCAAGTGGAAATTGGGAGAAGGCTTGGTATACGGCACATCAGCCTCCCCCCAAGCAGCAGGGGATCATCGCGCTGAAAAGCACACGCTGCGGCTCTACGGTCTATTAAGCGATGGAACACCATGGCAAGCAAGTATACCTTTCAACCAATTAGCGCAGTATGGAGGCTGCACGATTGGGCGAAGTGAGGATCTCGCCGATATCGTGCTGGCAGAGCCCGGCATCTCCCGCTGCCATGCACGCTTGGAATTGACGGATGATGGTCTTGTTGTGACAGACGAGAACTCCACCAACGGCGTATGGGTCAATGATATAAAGCTCAATGCCTACGAGCGCCAAAGACCTTTAGAAGACGGCTCAACCTTGGTGTTGGGAAATATACTTTTAAGAACAGAATATAACTAAGCATACAATGATAACACGCGTATTCATCAGCACACTTGTAAGCTGCCTCTGTGTTGCCACCGCCACAGAATCAACGGCGAACACCAGTACCCTCTGGTACAGCCAACCGGCAATCATCGTTGAAAAGGCGCTTCCTTGGGCCGCCCAAGACGCGCCAAAGGACAACCTGCCCGGCAAACCGGCCAAAAACGGCAAAGGGCAGCAAACCAACGACCCTTGGGAATCCCAAACATTGCCCATAGGCAATGGGCGCATAGGTGGAACCGTATACGGTGGCGATCAGTTGGATTGCATCAACCTCAACGAAGTAAGCTTGTGGTCCGGCGGGCCTAACTTACCTAAAAACGGATTCAACTACGTCTACGGCCCCACAGCCGGAAAAGAGGATTTTGGCAGCTACCAGCCCTTTGGCAATCTCTACATCCAATTTAGCCTACCGGAGAAGGGAGTGGAACACTACCGGCGCCAACTGGATTTGAAAGAGGGCGTACACAGCACAACTTTCACATGTGACGGTGTAGAGCACAAGCGCATAAGCTTTGTAAGCGAGCCGGATGATGTCATGGTATACAGCGCCGGTGCAAGCACACCGGGCAATGTGTCTGCCAAAATAGCACTCACTCCCTATCACAGTGTCAGCTACACCACAGGGCGAGATAACACCATCATCATGAGTGGCAAGCTCAAGAATGGACAGCTTTTTGAGGGGCGCATCATTGTGCGCCACAAAGGGGGCACATCCAAGGTGATTAACCCGGGCAAAAAAGAACTCAAAATCACCTACACTCAGCCGAAAATCACAGACCGCATGCAGCCTGTGATAAACCCCACAGGCATACCATATATCGAGGTGAAGGACGCTGATTCCATGGATATCATCATCGCTATGGCCA
The DNA here is from genome assembly GCA_017398355.1 of Akkermansia sp. Lineage (GTDB taxonomy): Bacteria > Verrucomicrobiota > Verrucomicrobiia > Verrucomicrobiales > Akkermansiaceae > Akkermansia. The sequence goes on from JAFQGD010000038.1 coordinate 4,406, forward strand.
CCAACTACAAGCAAAGCTACGCTGCTCAGTGGGTGGGCAAAAATCCTGCCAAATGCAACACCACAACGATGTTATCATCTAGCAAAAAGTGTACTGAGCAACTCCTTCATCGGCATATTCAAAACTACCAATCGCTCTACAACCGATTGGACATACAACTGGGCAGTGCCGGCAAGGAAGTAGAAGCCTTGCCAACGGATGAACGCATTGCTCGCTACAAGCAAACCAAGGATGACCCCGGCTTAGAAGCCCTCATTTACCAATACGGGCGCTATGTTCTCATCAGCGGTTCGCGCCCGGGCAATTTGCCGGTGAACCTGCAAGGCATTTGGAACAACAAGGTACACGCCCCTTGGGCCAGCGATTACCACAACAACATCAACCTGCAAATGTGTTACTGGGGCGCAGAAGTAGGCAACCTCTCCGAGTGCCACAGACCATTGCTGCAATTCATCAACAGCATGCGCCAACCCTTGCACGAGATGACCTGCAAACAATTTGGCAAGAAAGTGCGGGGATGGACCACCCGCATCTCCCAAAACCCATGGGGCGGCGGTGGCTGGAAAAAGTGGAATCCGCCCGTCAATGCTTGGTATGCCTTACACCTGTGGGATCACTACCAATACACCGGCGATACCCATTACCTGCGCAAAACGGCCTACCCCATTCTCAAGGAAATCTGCCAATTCTGGGAAGATGAGTTGAAGGAAATCGGAGCCCAAGGAAAAGGACTCAAGACCCAGCTGGACGAAAAATCCCCCATTTTAGATTTGAAAGTGGAAGAGCACCCCGAGCTGGCAGAAATAAAGGAAGGCACGCTGGTGTGCCCCATGGGATGGTCCCACGAATGGGGCCCCCTGGAAGATGGCTGCGCCCACGACCAACAGCTCGTATGGGAGCTCTTCGAAAACACAATTACCGCCGCCCGTATCCTCAACGTGGATGAAGCTTGGGCCTCCCAGCTTGCGGAAAAACAAAAGCGCTTGGCCGGCAACCGCATCGGCTCCGGTGGCTACTTACAGGAATGGATTGTGGACCGCCCCAACATGCTGAAGGGCCAACGCCACACCTCCCACCTCATCGGGGTTTACCCCGGCACCTCCATCTCCTTGGCAAAAACCCCGGAGATTGCCAAAGCTGCCATGAAGAGCTTGGAGCTGCGTGGCTTGAGCGCAGACAACCGCCGCAGCTGGACCTGGCCGTGGCGTACTGCCCTGTGGGCGCGATTCAAAGATGCAGATAAAGCCCACAGCATGATTCAACACTACATCTGCTACAACCTGCTGGACAACCTCTTTGGCGACCACCCGCCCATGCAAATGGATGGCACCTACGGCATGACCGGCGGTATCAGCGAGATGCTGTTGCAAAGCCACGCAGGACAAATCGAACTGTTGCCCGCCCTGCCCAATGCTTGGAAAGACGGCTATGTACACGGCATCCGCGCCCGCGGCAACATCACTGTGAGCATGGCTTGGAAAGATGGCGAAATCACCTCCTACACCCTGACCACCACCACCCCCAATCCAAAACCCGTCACCGTTGTCGTCAACGGCGTGGCCAAAGAGGTAACCCCCACGGTGGTGCAGAAGTAATTCCTACACAAACACATTTCTCCCACCCGCTCCCGCGCACCATTCCGGCTGCCGGGAGCGGTCTTTCTTTTGCGTGCATAAGCGTAAATTTGGCTTGACAATCAATCTCTGAGGCGTACAATTTGCGCCGCTTTCTCTGTGCCGGAACGGCACCTGGACTTTTTTATACAAATCTACAACCATGAACAGTTATCGTACCCATACGTGTGATGCGCTGCGCCCGGCAGATGTGGGCAGTGATGTGACCCTTGTCGGTTGGGTGGACACCGTGCGAGACCACGGCGGCGTGATTTTCATCGACCTCCGCGACCGAGCCGGCAAAACCCAGGTCGTTTTCCACCCGGAGAATAATGCTGAATTGGCCGCAGAGGCAGAATCCCTTCGCGTAGAATCCGTCATCCAAGTGAGCGGCAAAGTGGTACACCGTCTGAAGACGGATGAGGTAGATGCCACCAACCCGGATCTGGCCACCGGTGAGATTGAGGTAGAGGCCTCTGCCATGAAGGTGCTCAACCGTGCCGCCGTGCTTCCCTTCCAGTTGGACCGCAACATCTCCAACGAGGATATCCGCATGAAGTACCGCTTCCTCGACCTGCGCCGCCCCAACATGCAGCGCAACATGATTTTGCGCCACCGCATCACCAAAGCCATGCGTGACTACTTGGACGAGCAGGCATTCTTGGAAATTGAGACCCCCATCCTCTCCAAGAGCACCCCGGAAGGCGCCCGCGACTTCTTGGTACCCAGCCGCTTGGCTCCCGGTTGCTTCTATGCTCTGCCCCAAGCACCCCAGCAGTACAAACAGCTGCTCATGGTTGCCGGCATGGAGCGTTACTTCCAGGTGGCTCGCTGCTTCCGCGATGAAGACTTGCGCGCCGACCGCCAGCCGGAATTCACCCAGATTGATATTGAGGCCTCCTTCATCACCCCGGAGGACGTGTACAAGTGGATTGAAGAAATGCTCCAGCGCGTGTTCAAGGAATCCGTGGGGCGCGACATCTCCATCCCCTTCCCCCGCATGACTTGGCACGATGCCATGGATCAGTACGGCTCCGACAAGCCCGAGCGCCGCTTCGAAATGAAGCTCACCGACTGCTCCGATATTTTCGCCACCAGTGATTTCCGCGTCTTCTCCGGCGCAATCGCCAACGGCGGCGTGGTCAAGGCTATCAACGCCAAGAACTTCTCCCCCTCCGTGGGCCAGATTGACTCCCTGACCCAGACTGCCGTAGAGGCCGGTGCCAAGGGCTTGGCCTACATCAAAGTGCGCGATGTCAATGAGCGCGACGGCTGGAAGAGCCCCATCACCAAGCGTCTCACCGATGCTGAGATTGAAGCTCTGAAGCAGCGCCTGAACATTGAGAGCGGTGACTGCATCTTCTTTGCAGCCGGCCCGTGGGAAGAAAGCTGCACCATCCTTGGCCGCGTGCGTCTGGAATGCGCCGAATACATGGAGCTACTCAAGGGCAACACCGATGTGGATCTCTTCTGGGTCACCCGCTTCCCGCTCTTCGGTTGGGATGCCGAGGAACAGCGCTTCTGCGCTATTCACCACCCCTTCACCCGCCCCGTCCCCGAAGACGTGGACAAGGTGCTGCGCGGTGAAATCTCCACCGACCTCTGCGCCGAGGCCTACGACATCATCTTCAACGGCAACGAACTGGGCGGCGGCTCCATCCGTATCCATGAAAAAGACCTCCAGGATGCCACCTTCCGCGCCTTGGGGTTGGATGACGCCACCATCCAAGAACAGTTCGGCCACATTCTCAGCGCATTCTCCTTCGGCGCACCGCCCCACGGTGGTCTCGCCTTGGGTCTGGACCGCGTGGTCATGCTTATTGCCGGTTGCGATTCTATCCGCGAGGTGATGGCCTTCCCGAAGAACAACCGCGGCGCGGACCTCATGAGCGAATCCCCCGCCCCGGCCGAGCCCAACCAGCTGCGCGACATTCACATCCAAGTCAAGTTGCCGGAGAAGCTCCGCCAGAAGCTGGAGGCTGAAAAGGCTGCCGCTGCTGAGCAGCAGGGCTAATCCGCACCCTACGCAAGTTTATATGCAAGCCACAGTTGCACCCCACGCAACTGTGGCTTTTTGTTGGCAGCAAATGAACTGTCGCAGGCATTTTCTTGCCTTTATGAGGAAAGATGGTAGAATAAGCGCATGAAGATGAGCTTGTACATCTACCTGCTGATGATGGCGCTGGTGCTGCCGGTGAGCGCCCAGAGCCCTGATTTGATAGATGAAGACCGCGACATGGTGCGCGTGATGCGGCATCCGGACGGGTCGCGCTCGGTATACAAGCGCCAAGCCGGCTGGCGTGGTATGCGCTGTGCCACCTACACAGCCAGCGGGCGCTTGGCGGCCATCAACGACTACACGGAAGGCCGCTACGGACAGTTGGTAGGCTGCATCATCTACGACAGCAAGCGCCAGCCCATCTACAAAGTGGCGTACGGGTATGATAGCAACGCGCGCTTGATAGAAGAGCGCATGTTCTCCCACCCGGAAGGCAAGCTGGTGCAGCGCGTCATCTACAAATATGATGCCAGCGGCAACCGTTCCAAGCCACTCATCATCTCCCTGAATGCCGGGAGTGGCGCACAAACCATTGCACCCACCCTCAATGAAGATGTGCAGAAGACCCACCGAAGCCTTCACCGCACACGCCGCTGATTTTCCCCACCCATCAACCCGATAAAGCAATGGAATCATTCTCATGGCAAGGCCGCGATGACGACGGCAACAAAGTGGTATATGAGGCCAGCCATTTTGGTGGCTGGTGGCAGCTCACCTGCACCCCCAAAGTGGGGCGCTCCCGCCGCGATGAAGTAGAGGCAGAGCAAATTGAGTTCACCGAAGACCTGTGGCAGGAACTGCGCGAACTTCTCTGGCGCAAATACCAGAGACGCCGTGTCGCATGGGATATGGTGCAGCACATAGACGACATCTTGGCCGGCAAGGCCCGCAATGAACGAAGAGACCGCCGCTAAAAGCCATGATGACAGAGCAAGAGATGATACACTGCACGGAACCGGCGCGGCAATTGGAGCGAGCCATAGCCATCATGCACCGTCTACGCGAGCCCGGTGGCTGCCCATGGGATGCGGAGCAAACGCACGACAGCATCATCCCCAACATGCTGGAAGAAGCCTACGAGTGTATTGATGCCCTGCGCGAGCGTGATTGGGCGCACATACGCGAGGAGCTGGGGGATGTATTGCTGCAAGTTATCTTCCACGCAGAATTGACAGCCACCAACCCCGAGGCCGGATTTGGCATGGCAGAAATTGCCCGAGAGCTTAGCGACAAGTTGGTACGCCGCCACCCGCATGTCTTTGCAGATTCCCGAGTAAGTGATACCGAGGGGGTGCTGACACAGTGGGACCAAATCAAGCGCAAAGAACATTCCATAGAAGACAAGCCCTACCTGCAAGATTGCGGCAAGGGGCTACCGGCCATGCTGCGCGCCTTCAAAATTACCAAAAAAGTTGCCAAAGTTGGATTTGATTGGCCGAACCACGCCGGAGTTGTTGAAAAGATACGGGAAGAGACAGATGAAGTAGCCGCCACCCTAGAGATGGAGGATACGGCCCCTCAGGTAGCAGAAGAACTGGGGGATTTGCTCTTCACCATTGTCAACCTGTGCCGCCGCCGTGGCATTGACCCGGAAATAGCTCTGGATGCAGCCAACCGCAAGTTTGAACGCCGTTTCAATGCAGTAGAACGCAGCCTGCGAGAGCAAGGGCTCACCCTGCAAGACGCGACACCTGCCGCCATGGAATCAGCTTGGCAACAAGTCAAACAATCTGAAAAATAAAATCATGGCACATCACAACCGGCAACAGATTGCCCTCTGGAGGCGGGGTACCGCGTTGCTCACAGCCCTCCTGCTTGCGGCATGTTCCGGGGTGGGGCAGCGCACAGAGGTAGATGAGGTACCCACCGCCCCGGAAGCGGAAACAGCCGCCGAGGCTGCCGCCCATGTAGGCAACCCGCTTCTACCCAACGGGGGCGACCCCAACGCCATCAATTACAATGTCACCACCTCTGAAGAGCTGGAAAAGATTGACAATGGCTCTGATGAGGAACTCATCTGGACCAACCCCGACAACCCGGATGAAGAACTGCCGGATTTGGTGGCGGCCTTTGAAAACAAGCGCCGTGGCAACGGCTGGCTCCACGATATGGGCCGCGCCGTCAAGCTGGCCAAACGGGAGGGCTACCCCCTCATCGTATGGTTTCACGATTCCGTAGCCAGCCCCAAGAGCAAAACGCTGGGAGCCGAACTGCTGGATACCCAAGCCTTTAACAACTGGTGCCAAGACCGCGTGGTGCGCGTCAAGTTGGATGCCGGAGCCTCTTTGAACGAGACAGCCGCTTCCTCAGCCAAATACAACATGCGCTCCATCAACTCCCTCCAGCGCCGCTATGGTATGAGCCGCAAACCGGCACTGGCCGTTATCTCCCCCCAAGGTAAAATTGTGACCCGTATTGACGGCTTTGATGGTTTTGTGGCGGGCGTCGAATTAGAATTGCGCCACGGAGTCGAGGAAGCAGAAAAACAATATGCGGCCCACAAGGAGACCCTGCGAGCGAAAGGCTACCGCGAGTGGCACTCCCGCAAAGGCAACAAAGATATCTTTGCGCGCTTGCAGCGCTTCGATGAAAAAAACAACATGGTCTACCTGCGCGAGCCCGGCGGCAAAATCACCCGCACGCGCTTGGAGAGCTTCTCCCGCGCAGATATTGACTATCTGGATGAGCAAGCCCGCAATAAATAACTGCCCCATATGAGCAAATCCGATGACACCAAGGCGCAAATCATGCGAGCAGCCGTGCAGGTATTCACCCGCTTGGGCTACGATGGTGCCGCGGTGCGGGATATCGCCAATGAAGCCGGCGTGAATCTGGGGCTCATCCGCTACCATTTTGGGCACAAGGCGGATTTGTACCGCGATACACTGGCGTACATTTCCGAGCAATACAACGAGGTGTGCCTCCATGCGCTACACCAAGCGATAGAACAACACAATACCCCTGAGGACATCATCTACTCCTGGCTGGCAGCCCCCATCACCAACTGGCAAGATGCCACCGTTGCCTCCGGGGAGGATGTGCTGTGCTTCCTCAATAAAATGGGCTATGAACCCGCCGAATTAACACGGGATGTGTACGAATCCCACTATTCCTACGCCTTGCAGGAATGGCAGGATGCTGTGCAAGCGCATTTCCCCGGCATACGGCAGGGAGATTGGCTCTGGTGCCTGACCTGTCTGCGTGGTATGTACTTCAACATTGTGGCGCACAATCATTTCACCCTGTGGGGGGTACCCTCAATCCGCGACAAAGAAGCCGCGATTCAACGCTTGGCAGCAGATGCCGTAGCCTTGCTCCGCACTTACTCTGCCTGAGCCGCCGTAGGAGCACACCGCGCCATCACCTCATTCCATCTCTCCAGGGAAGTGCGGATTCTCTCGGCCGGCACCGAGCGAGACAGCTCCCAGCTCAGTGGCATATCCTGCGTAAAAAACTGTGGCAATAAGCGCTCAAAATCAACATCCCCCCCACGGTGATAGAAGGGCTCGCGGTGGTCGCGGGCAGGCCAAGCCACATCATTCACATGGGCACCATAGAGCCATGGTTGCAAGCGGCGCAAATACTGCTCATGATTCAGCAACAGCAAATTATGCTTGCGTTGGATATGCCCGAAATCATGCCAATAGCGCACACTGGGCACGGTGTCAAACTCCTGCATGAGCCGCAGCATTTCCTCTTCCCCCGGCATCTGCTCCAAGTGGCTGCGGCCTTCCACCCCCAACACTAAGCCGCGCTTTTCCGCTTTCTCCGCCAAGCGGTGCAGCGCCACGCGGGCGCGCTCAAAGTATAGGGGAGCCAAACGCGCGCGGCGGCGCACAATGTCACCTTTGCGGCGGGCATACTCCCGGGTGCTTATGAGGCCATGGCGCGCCATGCGCTCCAACTCACGCGTGCTATCATGCCCGCGGCACAACTCCACACTCCCCATGTGCAGCACCACATAGCGAGCGCCCAAGCGCTCCGCCGTCATCAGCGTTTCCTCGGTCAGGCGCATAGCGCGTTCGCGGTCTCCCTCCCGGTGGGAGGTAAACCGGTACGCATCCGGCACATCCCCTTTCACCTCAATCGGGGCCGGGCAAAAATTATGAACCCCCGCCACGCGAATACGCCCGGCATCCACAGCCTTTATCACCCCCGGCAACATGGAGAGAGGCAAGCCGTGCGATACCTCAATCGTATCGAAGCCCAGCTCGCGTATCTCATCGCACATAGTGCCACCATCCGTATGGCGGTGGCTGTTCCAGCAGGTGGAAAACACATTCACACCCTCAGCATACCTTCCGGCATGCCATCATGCAAGCCTTTTTCATGGCCGCCACACACAAACAAAAGGTGGGGAGAATCATGCAAGGAGGTAGCGCAACAGCTCATCCACCGTACCAAAGAGAGGGGACTGCATAGCCGCGAGGGGGGCCACATCCGCATACCCCCATGCCACAAGAGCCAAATCACAGCCAGCGTTGGCGGCGGTGTGCGCATCATGCAGGGAATCCCCCACCAAGGTGAGCTGCGATACATCTATCCCCCATTGGCGGGCAATGTATTGGAGCGCCACCGGGGAGGGCTTGCGCGGAAACTCTGCCGAATGCCCGATGACAGGGCTAAAGGGAGTCGTGGGGAACAAAGCCTGCACCATAGGAACCGTGACCTCGTGCGGCTTGTTGGAAAGCACCGCCAAGCGCGCACCCTGCGCAGCCAAGCGGGAAAGCATGATGCGGATTTCCGGGAAGGGGGTCGTGTAGTTTCCCTGCCAGCAATGCGGGTACTCCCGCCGGAAATGCTCGTGCATGGTTTGCAGCTCCTCTGCCGGAGCAGAGGCTTCATCTGCATACCCAAGAGCACATGCACACAGGTGCCGTGCCCCCTGCCCAATCATGCGGCGCACGGCAGAGCGCGCATGCGCCACCCTGCCCATGGCCGCGAGGGCGCGGTTCACGCCCTCGGCAATACCCGGCAAGGACTCAACGAGGGTGCCATCCAGATCGAAAACAATATAGCGTTTCATCAGCGAAGACAGCCACGCTCAGATGTCTTGATGAAGTTGATGAGCTTCTGCACCTGCGGATTGCTGGCATATTTTTCATCGGCCAGCACGGCCTCAATACCAATCTGGGCGCTCACTTTCTTATCCAAGAAAATCTTGCGGTAGGCAAACTTGAGGGCTCGCACATCTTCCTCTGCCATACCGCGGCGCTGCAAACCAATGCTGTTGACAGCACGCACAGCGGCGGGGAATCCTTCTGCAATCATGAAGGGCGGCACGTCTTGCGTCACGCGTGCACAACCACCAATCATCGCATGATCCCCCACGCGCACAAACTGGTGCAAAGCCGCAAAACCGGATACAATCACCCAATCACCAATATGGCAGTGCCCCGCCACCCCGGCGAAACCGGAGAAAATGCAGTGGTTGCCCACCTCGCACTCGTGCCCTGCGTGGGAGTTGATGAGGAAATTATTGTAGGAACCGATGATGGTCTTTGTTTCCGGGGTGGTGGAACGGTTGATGTTGCAATTCTCGCGGAAGACATTGTAATCACCCACCTCAAGCCAAGTTGGCTCGCCTTTGTATTTTAAATCTTGAGTCTTAGAACCAACGACAGAAAAAGGAAAGAATTCATTTCCCTTGCCAAAGGTAGAAGGCCCGTCAATGAAAACGTGGCTGTGAAGCACGCAACCGGGCCCCAACTTCACCTGCGGGCCTATCACACAAAAAGGCCCAACCTTGACATCATCCGCCAATTCGGCTGACGGATCTATAACTGCACTAGGATGTATCTCTGCCATATGGGCATTCTAACGCCAAGCTCCAGTCGCTTCAAGGAAAAAATGCGGGAATTTGCACTTAGCGAAGCACATGTGGCACAAAGCGGCAGCAAAAGATGGCATTACCCTCTGCATACAGGCGCACATCAATACATTCAGCTGCGCGGAAGACGCGGTAAGCATCATGATTGGCCGGAGGCCGTGGCATGAAACGCCCCACTCTTTCCGGAGCCAGCACCGCCGAACGCAACACACAAATAAGCCTGCGATCACTCATGGCAAGCATCTGCATGTAGTCATCCGTAGGCAGCTTGAGGGTGGGGATATTGTGTTGCACGCCCGGAACTATTACAAGAAAAGCTGTTTTTGTCAAGGTTTATTCTTCTTTGCGCTTGCGTATGCCGTGGTGTTTCGTGTACAATATATTATATGAGCAAGGCAGAAAAAGAATACCCCACTCATTTTCAACGCGGTGTGTGTTGGGCGGCGCTCAGCGGACTTTCCTTGGTCGTGGTAGTGGCACTCATAGGCGGGGTACTATATGGGCTTGGCAATGTTTTCATAGCATTGGAGCCGGTGCTGTTGCCGGTTGTGGTGGCAGGCATTTTGGCGTATCTGCTCTTTCCCGTCACCCAATGGGTTCAAAAGAAGCTGGTCAAGCGGCGCATTTGGGCCGTTCTCATCGTCATGCTGCTGGCGGCCATCGGCCTCACCGGCCTAGGGTTCACCATTATACCGCCCCTCGTCCAACAATCCGGCGAACTGGTTAGCAAACGCCACCAAATTCTTGCCAGTTCGATTAAAACCGGCAACAAATTACTAGAGGAAAACGCCTTTGTCCAGCAAGGGGTGGATATGCTCTTCCAAAAGACCCTCTCCGATGCTCGCCATTCCGGTGTCGATAAACCGATTACCAAGGAACTGCAAAATCCCCCCACATACGGTGATAAGGTATTGGCCATACTGGATTACAACTCTGCTTATATTACAGAAAAAATCGTATCATGGCTTACCGCCGGTAGCCGGGCCATATCCGGAGTGACGGCATTCCTCATCGGTATCATCATGGTGCCAATCTTCCTCTTCTATTTCCTGCTGGAAAGTGAGCGCATTGCCAGCAGCTGGCATGATATTCTCCCCTTGCGCCATTCCCACTTCCGCGATGAAGTCGTTGAAACGCTCCAGCAAATCAACGACTATATTATATCTTTCGTGCGCGGGCAAATGCTCGTAAGCCTTATTGATGGTATCCTGCTGGGTATTGCGCTCAAAATCATGGGGCTCCCCTATGCTTTCACCATTGCAGCCGCTGCCGCCCTTCTGGGCATTATCCCCTACATCGGCATGATTTCTACCAGCATCCCGGCTCTCCTCATCGCTTGGTTCACATGGCATGATATCAGCTACGTGGTTGGCGTTGCCTCCATCTTCATTTGTGTGAGCCAATTCGACGGGTGGGTCATCCAGCCACGAGTCCTCGGCAACCGTGTCGGCATGCACGACCTCACCATCATGTTCTCCGTCCTCTTCTGGAGCTTGGTCCTCGGTGGCGTTGTGGGCGCCCTGCTCGCCGTCCCCCTCACTGCCTCTATCAAGGTTCTATTCATCCGCTATGTCTGGTCCTCCGTCAAACCCAAAGAAGAAACACTCCCGACAAGCACCCTAACAGCTGATTCTCCCCCTTCTAACGCCGATTTTGCTGCAAAAATGTAATTTTTTTGCATGTATACGCATTTTAGGCTTGATTATCCCCCATAAATCTGTATGCTTAGCGGCAGAGAGCAAACTCACGGTGAGTTTGTTCCCTAAACAACCAAAAACATCATCATTATTATGAAGACCATCGCTATTCTTGCCCTTACCGCCGCTGCTCTCGTTTCCTGCCAGCAGCAGCAGCAGCAGCAGGCCGCTCCTGCTCCCGCTCCCGCTCCCGCTCCCGTGGTAGCTCCCAGCAAGTAAGGAGTAAGAGGGGCTCGCAAGAGTCTCTCAGAAAATACGATTCTGGCGCGTCCGGCTTATGCCGGGCGCGCTTTCGTTTTGCCGCCAAATGAAAAAAAGCAAAACACCGGGGTCGCACGCAAAAAAGCGGCAGGCGAGTCATCACGACAAATGCCTTGACTCATCAGCGGGCTCTGTGGTACAAAAGCACGGAAGAAACCGGCATGAAAGACACCTTTGCCCAACTCGTGAGACTCGGCATCATCATCCTGCTGCTGGCAGGTGTGCTATATTGGGCAGATGCGGCATGGTTTGCACCGCAAAGGTTGCCGGCATGTGTACAGGAAAATTTACCGGAAGGGCGCATCTGCTTGGATACGGTGCGTGGCAAATGGAAGAACCATGCCGTGTGGATAGATGCCCGCAGCGCAAGCGATTTTGAGGTAAACCACCTCATGTTCAGCGACAATCGCATGTTCCCCATCCGCTCCGGCCCGCAGCGCCAGCAGCAGGTGGATGCCGCCATAGGACGCATGCTGGAAGCAGAAGAACGCGGAGAATGCATCGTTGTTTTCTGCACCGGGGATTGCACGGCCTCCACCGAAATTGCCGCCCACTTACGGGAGCTCGGCATCATCACCGCCCCCATCTATGTGCTGGAGGGTGGCTGGGATGCCCTCAAAGCAGCCGGAATGGTACACCGCTAAGCACCATTCCGCACACACACCAACAAAAAATTGTATTTTTTTGCACGATTAGGCTTGCAAAATGCGGCAGAGTATTATAGTCTCCGCTATGGAAGAAATTCAGCTTGGACTTACATTTGACGACGTGCTCCTGCTTCCCTGCCTGAGCACCATCCTTCCGGGCGAGGCCGACCCCGCCTCTCAGCTTTGCGCCAATTTCCCCCTGCGCTTGCCGATTCTTTCCGCTCCCATGGACACTGTAACAGAGGTTGACATGGCCATTGCCATGGCACGCGAAGGTGGCATGGGTGTGATTCACCGCAACAACCGCATTGATGACCAAGCCGCCATGGTGGCCAAGGTAAAGCGTTTTGAAAACGCCGTCATCACCAAACCTCTTACTGTTTCCAGCGGTATGCGTCTTAGCCAAGTCAAGAGCATCATGCTTGAGCACGGATTCTCCGGGCTTCCTGTGGTAGATGCAGATAATAAGCTGGAAGGTATCATCACCGGCCGCGATATGCGCGTCTCCGATGGCCATGATTTGAACACCCTCTGCGTAGCAGATGTGATGACCCCGCTTGCCCGCCTCATCACCGGCACCCCCGGCACCACGCAGGATGAAGCCCGCAAGATTCTCTACTCCAACCGCATTGAAAAGCTCCCGCTCGTAGATGAAAACGGCTGCTTGGCCGGACTTATCACCGATACGGACATCCGCAAGCGCGAGGCATTCCAAGAATCCACCAAGGATGAATTGGGGCGTCTGCGCTGTGGTGCAGCCGTAGGTCCGGGGCCGGAGTTCCTGGCTCGCGCCCAAGCCGTCATTGATGCCGGGGCAGATGCCCTCTTCATTGATGCTGCAACCGGCCATACCAGTCGCGTGCTGCACGTTATCGAAAAACTGAGAGAGCTGGGCAAGCCGGTAGTAGCCGGCAACGTAGTAACGCAAGACGGCGCACGCGACCTCATTTCTGCCGGTGCCAGCGCCATCAAGGTAGGTGTGGGTCCCGGTTCCATCTGCACCACCCGCATCATCTCCGGTGTGGGTATGCCCCAGTTCACCGCCATTCAGGAAGTCGCCAAGGTAGCTCGCCCGGCCGGTGTCACTGTCATTGCCGACGGTGGTATCCGCTACTCCGGCGATGCCGTGAAGGCTCTGGCCGCCGGTGCAGATCTCATCATGATGGGCGGCATGCTGGCAGGCTGCGAGGAAAGCCCCGGTGCAGTGGTGCATTACCAGGGCCGCAACTTCAAGACATACCGCGGCATGGGTTCCTTGGGTGCTATGCGTGCCGGCTCCGGAGACCGCTACGGCCAGAACGGCAGTGGCAAGCTCGTGGCAGAAGGCGTGGAGGCCCGCGTCCCCTACAAGGGTATGCTGGCAGACGTCATCTTCCAGCTCGTTGGAGGTCTGCGCTCCGGCATGGGCTACTTGGGTGCCAAATCTCTGAAAGAACTGCGCGAGCACGCACGCTTTGTGCGCATCACCGCCGGTGGCCTGCAAGAAAGCCACCCGCACGATGTAACCATCACGCAGGATCCCGGCAACTATAGTCGCTAATCCTCACATTGTTCCACCATTCTTCCCCCGCCTGCTGCGCTACGGTGCAGCAGGCTTTTTTGTGCAGCAAAGCGCAAACCACAAAAAAACTTGCAAGGAGGTGATATTTTGCTTGCATAGGAGGGGAAAATGTGCTTAAATCTGCGCGCACTAAGTGCTGCCGCTGTAGCTCAGGGGTAGAGCAACGCATTCGTAATGCGTGGGTCGTCAGTTCAAATCTGACCAGCGGCTCTTGCTGCGGGGACGCAGCAGAGCACAGCACGGTGTGCCACACAAAGCCTCCTTAGCTCAGTTGGTAGAGCAGCTGACTCTTAATCAGTTTGTCCGCGGTTCGAGCCCGCGAGGGGGTACTGAAAAGCGGTGCTGCAAGCGCCGCTTTTTTGTTGCAAGAATGGCATCAATTTTGCTCGCAGAAGGGTCGGACATCATGTAGAATGAGGGGGTATGACCATTGGTATATTCAAGAGTATATTAGCAGCAGTAGTGGTGGCACCTCTGGTATGGGCAGCAACGGAGCCAACAAAAAGCAAGGATGAAACTTTTCCACGCGAACTACCGGGAGGCTGGGTCTATGCTTGGGGGGATGAATTCAATGGCAAAAAGCTCAACGAGAAAAAGTGGAAATACGAGCTGGGGGTCATCCGCAACCGGGGAGCATCACAAAGCTATACCAAGAACTGTGTGCAGCTCAGAAATGGCAAGTTACAGCTCATTTCCCGAGCCAAAGAAACACGCAATAGCAACTTCAAACGCAACTCTAATCAGTGGTTCGAGCAAATTCGCACCCAACCCTATGCCAGCGGCTCTGTCACCACGCGGGATGTGAAGCACTTCGAGCTTCCCGGGCGCTTAGAATTCCGCGCCAAAGTACCCAAAGCCAAGGGAGCTTGGCCTGCCATCTGGACCATGCATGTCAACCAATACGGATGGCCGGCCAACGGAGAGATAGACATTTTGGAGCACATATCGCAAGAGCCCTCCACCTGCTACTCCATCTTCCGCTGGGGAGCCAACGGCAGCAACCGGGAGCACAAAGTCGTACGCACCACACGGATAGCGGATTACAGCAAAGACTTCCATACCTATGTACTGGAGTGGGATGAAGAAACCATGCGCATTCTCATTGATGACAAGGAGGTTGGCCGCGTCAACATGGCAGACGCCGACTACCCCAACGGCGACAACCCACTCAAGACACCCTGCTACATCATCATGAACACCGCCATCGGTGGCACCGGTACCTGGCCGGAGCCACCGGATGCATCGCACTACCCGGTCATATTTGAAATTGACTATGTGCGCTACTACACGAAAAAGAAACCCTGAGAAGGCCAAAAAGACTTGAAAAACCAAGGCTGAAAAGGTAGACTGAGCAAAGCAAATTTCCCCATGGCAAGCGGCAGCACCATAAGCCCGATGATGGATCAGTACCTGCGCATGAAGCAGTCACTGCCGGAGGACGTGTGGCTCTTTTTTCGCCTGGGTGATTTCTACGAAATGTTCTTTGAAGATGCCGTAGAATGCTCTGCAGCTCTAGGCCTTACGCTCACCAAGCGCCAAACAATACCCATGTGCGGTGTACCCTTCCATGCAGCCGAAGGGTACATTGGACAAGTGGTCAAAATGGGCAAGCGAGTGGCCATAGCAGAGCAAATGAGCACCCCGGTGCCCGGCAAGCTGGTAGAGCGAGAAATCACCCGCATCGTTTCAGCGGGCACATTGGCAGATTTATCTCTGCTTGATGAAGGCGAGCACAACTACATCGTCGCTTGCTACCGGGATAAAAAAACATGGGGATTAGCTTGTGCCGACCACACAACAGGCGAATTCACCGTGGCGGATTACGACAACTACGAAGCTCTGTTGGAAGAAGTAGGCCGCATCCACCCGCGAGAATTGCTGGTGAGCGATGAACAACGGGAGGATTTCCCGGCGCCCATGCCCGTCACCCAATACTATGATGGCTACACCTTCTTGCCCGGCGTGGCTCGCCCCTTCTTGGAATGCCACTTCCGCGTCCATTCGCTGGAAGGGTACGGATGCGCCGGACTCAATGCCGCGCTCGGAGCCGCAGCGGCCATCCTGCATTACCTTAAAAACCAACTCCGCCGCAGCACGGAGCACCTGCGCAAACTCGCCCTGCGCCCCACAGATAAAGCCGTACTCATCGATACAGCCAGCCGCCGTAATCTGGACCTGACAGAAGCACGCGGCGGCCCCAAAAACACGCTCCTCGGCACGCTGGACACCACCACCACCCCCATGGGCGCACGCTTGCTGCGCGATTGGATTTTGCACCCCATCTGCGATTTGCATGAGCTTACCCGCCGCCAAGACCTCATTGCCGGCTTCTTGGAAGAACCCTTCCTGATGAGCCAATTGCGAGATTCCCTTAAAGGGGTGCGCGATTTGGAGCGCCTCACCTCGCGCTTGGCACAAAATGCCGGCAATGCGCGGGATTTGCTGGCGCTGGGCACCTCGCTGGAGCGCTTGCCGGATGTAGCGCAGGATTTGCACGTGCTTGAACTGCGCCAACCGCTCTTCACCCCGCTGCGTAATCAGTTGGGCAACTTTGCAGAGCTCACGGATTTACTCTCCCGCGCCGTGGTGGATGAGCCCCCCATCACCCTGAAAGATGGTGGCATGATACGCGATGGCTACGATGCCCGGCTGGATGAGCTGCGCATGGCTTCTCGCGAGGGTAAAGGCTGGCTCACAGAATTGGAAACACGCGAGCGCGCTGCCACAGGCATTGATTCACTCAAAATACGCTATAACAACGTCTTCGGCTACTATATCGAAGTCACCAAAGCCAACTACTCCAAGGTACCTGCGCACTACATGCGCAAGCAAACGCTCGCTAATGCGGAACGCTATGTGACAGAAGAGCTCAAGAAGATGGAGGGCACCATCCTAGGGGCAGATGAGCGCTCCCGCCAGCTGGAGTATGAAGTCTTCTGCCACCTGCGAGATGAAGTAAGTGCCTACATCGACCGCATTCAAACCACCTCTGCCGCCTTGGCAGAAATAGATGTGCTGCTCAGCTTGGCAGAAAGCGCCCAAAAGCACCGCTACTGCCGCCCCGTGCTGGATGAAAGCCGCACCCTCTCCATTACCAATGGTCGCCACCCCGTCATCGAACAGGTGCAAACTGATTCCTCCTTTGTGCCCAACGATACCGACATGGGCGAGCTGCAAAACCGCCTCATCATCCTCACCGGCCCCAACATGGCCGGCAAAAGCACCTACATCCGCCAGGTGGCCCTCATCACCCTCATGGCGCAAATGGGTTCCTACGTGCCGGCAGATGCCGCCCATATCGGCCTGGTAGACCGCATCTTCTGCCGCGTGGGTGCCAGTGATGATATAGCCCGCGGGCAATCCACCTTCATGGTCGAGATGAGTGAAACCGCCCTCATTCTCAACAATGCCAGCGAGCGCTCCCTCGTCATACTGGATGAGATAGGGCGCGGCACCGCTACCTTCGATGGTCTGTCCATCGCCTGGGCCGTGGCCGAGCACCTGCACGATATCATCGGCGCGCGCACCATGTTTGCCACCCACTACCACGAGATGGTCGATTTGCAACACACGCAC
Organism: Akkermansia sp.; assembly: GCA_017398355.1. Lineage (GTDB taxonomy): Bacteria > Verrucomicrobiota > Verrucomicrobiia > Verrucomicrobiales > Akkermansiaceae > Akkermansia. The sequence goes on from JAFQGD010000038.1 coordinate 21,650, forward strand.
CCGGGCATCAGCAACTGGCATGTAGAAGTACGCGAGTGGAAGGATGAAATCGTCTTCCTGCGCAAAGTACTGCCGGGCCCGGCAGACAAATCATACGGCATTCAAGTGGCACGGTTGGCCGGCCTCCCCGCCCCCATCATCTGCCGCGCCAAGCAAATCCTCACGCATTTGGAGATGAGTGCCTCCTCCCGCGAGCCCAAGGCCACCCGCCGCAAACAAGCCAAAACAAGCGGTCTGCCCGCAGCCGAAACAGCAGATGATATCACCCAGCTGGATATGTTCGATTTGCTGGATGATGGCATGTAAGCAAGCAAACAGAGTCATTGTATCATGGAAAGTAAATCATTCCGCATTGCTTGCCCTGTGCCGCAGACATCGAAAAACGTTGCCAGCGCGGAGCATCCGCGCTAGAATACCCGCAGATGAGCATGAACTATCGCAGATGCGGGCGCAGCGGTGTGCTGCTGCCGGAGATTTCGCTAGGCTTGTGGCACAATTTCGGGCAACAAGCAGATAAGGAGGAATGCCGCGCCATGATAGGCCGCGCGCTGGAGCTGGGGATTTGCCACTTCGACTTGGCCAACAACTACGGCCCGCCCCCCGGGGCTGCAGAAAGCTGCTTCGGTGAGCTCCTGCAGCGCCACTATGCCGCCCACCGGGATGAAATGTTCATCTCCACCAAAGCCGGGCACCTCATGTGGGAGGGGCCCTATGGGGACTGGGGCTCCCGCAAGCACATGTTGGCCAGTCTGGACCAATCACTGCGGCGCATGAAGCTGGAGTACGTGGATGTATTCTACTCCCACCGCCCGGACCCCGACACCCCCTTGGAAGAGACGATAGGAGCACTCATAACAGCGGTCGAAAGCGGGCGGGCGCTGTATGCCGGGCTTTCCAAATACCCGGCCCACCTCTTCACCCGCGCATGTACCATGCTGCGGGAAGCAGGGGTTCCCTGTCTGCTGCACCAATTCCGCTACAACATGCTGGACCGCTCCTGTGAAAGCGGGCAGCTCCCCGCCGTGAAAGAGCAACACACCGGCTGCATCGTATTCTCCCCCTTGGCACAGGGGATGCTCACCGGTAAATACCGCAACAGCACCATCCCCCCCGCCTCCCGCGCTGCAGATGCCTCATCCCCTTTCCTCAACGCGGAGCAAGTAGCATCCCAAGCTGCTCACTTAGCCAAACTGCAAAGCATTGCAGATGCGGCCGGCATACCGCTCACCCACCTGGCCTTGCGCTGGCTGCTCAACAAGCCGGAAATTACGAGTGTCCTCATCGGCGCCCGCACGGTGCAGCAGCTCGAGCAATGTGCCGCCGCAGCCGGCCAAGCCCCCCTGCCCCAAGAGCTGATGGAGCAATGCGAGCTCTGCAATGAAGCATAAAAAAGAGGGGGGGATTGCTGCATACACAGCACCCCGCCCCTGTAAGAACTCGGAGTATCCCCGCAGTGGCATCAGTACGGGGGCTCTGTAATCTCCCGCACAATCGTCTCCACCTCTACGAGGCGACCTTTGCCGGTCGTACCACATGCCAGCATGCCATCCTCTGCCGGGCCAATGATGCGGTGCTCCGGGCGCGCCGATAAAATAGCCACATTGGCTTGGGTGGCGGTGTGCTCCCACATAGCGCCATTCATAGCAGGGAAAATGAGAACCGGCCCACGGTAGGCAAGATACAGACTGGTGAGAGCATTGGGCGCAAAGCCCTGCGCCATGCAGGCTAGGGTATTGGCACTAGCCGGCACAATGGCCAGCACATCCGCCCGCTGAGCCAAGTCAATATGCACCGGCACCCAGCTACCCGTCTCCTCCTCAAAACTGCTCACTACCGGGTTGCGGGAAAGCGTCATGAGGGTAAGCGGGGTCACAAACTGCAGCGCGGTTGGGGTACACACACAGTGTACTTCATGCCCCATTTTCACAAGGCGGCTTGCTACATCTGCCGCCTTGTATGCAGCAATAGAACCGCATACGCCCAGTACTATCACCATCGTCTTATAAGAAGCTCAGGTTAAGCCTCCATGGCCTCGGGGTCAATCTCCACAATCATGTTGATTTCCACCGCCACCCCCAAGGGCAAGCTCACCACACCCACAGCAGAGCGGGAGTGCGCAGCCTCCGGGCCAAAAAGTTCTACCAACAAATCAGATGCACCATTGAGCACCTTCGCCTGGTCGGTAAAATCCGGCGTGCAGTTCACAAAACCATTCACAGCCACAATCTTGCGCAATGCGCCAAAACCGCCCAGCGCACCCTGTATCACAGCCAAGCGGTTCATGATAGCCGCAGCAGCAGCGCGCTGCCCCTCCTCAATGCTCACATCCTTGCCCAGCTTGCCATAATAAGATTCGTCCCCATTTACGGAGATACCACCGGAAAGGTGCAGATAATTGCCCGTGCGGATGCACTGTACATAGGAACCCACCGGCTGTGGCGCAGGATAAAGCTTCAGCCCCTTTTGCTCAAGTACTTTTTCGTTCAGTTGCATAGCAAATCTATTGATGATTGTTTACGCCAAGCAGCATACACCATCTGCCCCCGCCTTGCAAGAAGCAATTGCTACCGGTGTCTTCTTTTGTCTGTAAGCCGGGGCACACTGCGATTCGCCCCCATCCTCCTCGCATGCATCATTCCTTATCGCGGCCAAGCATGGTGCGCGTTTCCTCAATCGTTTTGCGGTAATAATCCCGGTAATCCATGATGCGTGGCTCCGGGGTACGTGTACGGCGGCTCTCAATGTAGCCGGATTCTTGGGAGGTTTGGTACTCACTGGCATCCGTAGAGTAGATGCGGCCGGCACCATCGGCCACCGCCCCTTCTGCTTGGGAGCGGGAGCTGTGATCCATGAATGAATCAGAATGAGAAATACCGTGGCTTTCATTCATGAAATCGGGGCGCAAATCACGAGAGATAGGGCTTGTTTTGAGGCCGGTATAGCTTTTACCGCCGGCAAAATCCTTATCCGCACCGGAGAAAGAGATAGTGCGGAGAGAATCCTTGCGCTCCACCCCACCAAAAGCACCGGTAATATACTCCTTATCCCCCCGGCGTGCCTCATCAATATCTTTTTGGAAACGGCTGCGCTTGGAGGAAGTAGCTTGGGGCACACCATCTTTCGTGCGGGATTCCGAAAATGAGGCGTTGAACTGGGATTCAAAGTGGCTCATGAGGTCTTTTTCACCCCCCGGTTCATCGTCTTTGACCACCTGGCCATTCTCATCATACACCGTGCGGACGGATTGGCAACTGACCACAAGCACCCCCATGAGCAGGGGCAAGAGGCAACGGTGGCAAAAAAGCCGGACTGGTAAACGCTGTATCATGGTCGGCATCAGAGAGCGTGCCCGCTGCGGCACCCACGAAACAAGAGATAAGATTTGACCTGGGGAGAAGAGACCACATCAAAGGCAGAATTCCCCTCCCCATCCCTCGCCTGAATGTCTGCCCCTGCCCCCAGCAGAGCATCCACCACAACGCGATCGCAGCTGGTAAAGAGGGGAGTACGCCCCAAATGGTTGGTGGCATGGGGGCTCACGCCGGCAGCCAACAAACGATGCACCACCGCGGGGGATGCAAAATGCAACAGGGTGTTGCCCTCTGCATCTGTGGGGCTTGCCTGCGCCCCGGCATTCAGCAGCAGCAAGGCAATCGTATCTGCCTCGGCCCGCACCAGTTTGCCGGCGTGGGCAGCGCTGAGAACCGCCAGAAGCGGAGCAGTCCCTTCCACCTTCTCCCCGGCATCTACCTGCGCCCCGGCACCCAACAATAGCTTGCACATCTCTGCATCACCCCGCATAGCGGCGATGTACAGTGGAGTTTCAGATTGACTATCTGCCAAGCTTGCATCCGCTCCGGACTCCAACAAAAAACGCGCCTTGCTCACCTGCCCATGGCGCACAGCTGCGCAAAGGGGCGTTTCCCCCTTGGCACCCCCGCGTGCATTCGTATCAGCCCCGCAGCGCACCAGCTCCTGCAGCACATCTGTTTTCTCAGCCTGCAACAGAGGATTGCCCGGATAATCTTTCCCGCCCAGGATGATGCGCCCGCGTACATCTGCCCCCTTTTGCACCAAAGCACGCACCACCGCGGCAGATTCCGCACGCGCCAACAGCGTGGCGCCATAGTGGCGCATCTGGCAGGCTGTCACTCGCTCTACATCTGCTGCTTGGCGTACTTGCGGGGCCGGTACATCACGAAACGAATCCGGGCAAGCACAACTAGCCAAAAAACAGGCAACAAGCACGAGCGCCTTATGGTACAGGGGCTGATTCATACCTGCAGTCTACCCCGCCCGGTTGCCTCCCGTCAAGTAAAATTGCTATCATTTACGTGTGCAAGCAGCGGGAAATGCAAATCGTACTTTTCATCGTGCCTCGCTTGTGGTACAATCTGCGCGCAGGCGTATGAGCAACATCATCACAGAAGGTCAGGGGAACGTACCGGGGCACCCGGTGCTGATGATTCCTAACCGCACAGATTTGAACGTGGTGCAAGCGCTGGAAAAGGTCTTGGGGAGCCAAGGAATCTGCTGGCTGGTAGAAGCAAGCCACCGCCCGGAGGCGGAGGTGATGAACTACCTGAACAAACCGGGCACGCGCGGTATGATGTGCTCTGTAGCCCGCATGAACAAAGAGCAGCTGACAGCCCAAATACACCAAGCTCTGGAGAACGGGCTGCATGTGGTGCTGCTTTCCGGGCGCCCGGGCCAACAACCGGGCAGCATCAGCGATGTTCCCTCCGAAATTCTCACCATACCGGATGATACCCCCCTGCCGGCTCTTCCCATTTACGCCGGCATGTACAACAACCGCATAGATGCCGCTATCACAAGTAGCGCGCCGTATGATACACTGCATGTGCAATTCATGCCGCTGCTCAAAGCCGGTTCTGCCATGGGGGCACGCATCATCAGCTCATGGACCGAGGCTGCAGCCACCCAGTTTGCACAGCACCCCCTGCTCAAAAAAGCCTCTTTGCCGCATACCCTGCTGCAGAGTCTGCTAGAGCACCAGAATGCCATCATTATTGATGGGGTGGATGACACCCAGCTAAGCTATGGGCGGCTCTTGCTGCTGGCTTTGATACTCTGCCGCCGCATCCGGCGGCAAACGAACAACAGCCGCCTAGGCATCATCCTCCCCCCCGGCAAGCTGGCCACCATCGCCAATGTGGCCTGCCTGTTGGCCGGGGTCACCCCCGTCAACATCAACTACACGGCCAATGAAGCCACATTCCGCAATCAAAGCGAGCGTGCCGGCATCACCCGCTTCATCACCGAGCAACGCTTCATCCTCAAGCAACAGCAATTTGCTTGGCCACGGCAGCGAGATATCCTGCTCATCGACCGCGAATTGAGCAACCTGAGCAACACGCGCCTGACAGCCCTGCGTACCCTTCTGCAAGTGCTGCCGGCGGAGCGCATCGCCAAGTGGCTGCAACTCCCGGATGATGTGGCAGAAGAAGATGCCGGCGTGCTCTTTTCCAACAGCGTAGGCAGCATCGCCAAAGGCGTGGCCCACACGCACAGCATGCTGATGGCCGGGGTACTGCAACTGCAAAGCCGCCTGCAATTCTCCCCTCGGGAACGCATCCTCTGCACCACACCGCTCTACACCCCCATTGGCCTCGTGGCAGGCTTGCTGCTCCCCCTCATCTGCGGGTGCGATATGGTCACCTACCCCAGCCCCAACACCCCCAAGCGCATTTGCCAGTTGGCACACAACTACGGGGTGGCATTCGGGTGCTTTACCCCGGTGCAAATGCAACGCCTGCTCCAACACGCCACACCTATGACTTTTTCCTCCACCCGTTACATGCTGGTGAGCGAGGAAAAATTACCGGTAGATTTGGCACGCCGTGCCAAGGCAGAGTTCAACCTCAACCTCTTAGAAACATACAGCCTGAGCGAAACGGCCGGCGCCGTGGCTCTTTGCTTACCACCGCCGGCAGCGGCTCCCGGCACCCAGCACTGCATCCCCGCCGGCAAAATCGGTTCCGTGGGTTCCCCCCTGCCGGGCATAGCCGTGCGCATCACCGATACAGCCAAGGATGATGTGGTGCTGCCACCCTCGTCCCTGGGTTGCGTGTGGCTGCAAGGGCCGGCTGTGACCGGTGGCTACCTGGCCAACAAACCGGATGCCGCCCAGTGCATGCGCGGCAAGTGGTTCCGCACGGATGATGTGGGCATGATGGATGCCGACGGCATGCTGACGATTTGCGGCCGCCGGGAACGCTTCTCCAAGGTGGATGGCAAGATGGTATCCCATGTGATGGTGGAAGATGCCCTGCGCACCGTGCTCAAGACAAACCCGGCAGATGAACGCCGGCCACTGGCCATCGTAGGGGTGCCGGGCCCGCGCGGAGACCGGCTTATCATGCTCTCCACCCTGCACAAGGTCGTCAACGCACACGATGCGCTCACCGTGCGCTATGCCCTCACGAATGCGCATTTCCCCTCATTCTGGGCTCCGGAAAAAATCATTGCGGTACCGGCCATACCCACCCTCCCCAACGGAAAGCTCGACTATAACCGGTGCTACCTCGGTGTTTGCCAAACTCTCGGTATTTACCCCAAATAAGAGTTGTTATGCACCATTCTCCCAACATGCCCCCTAAGGCACCTACGGTACCGCCCATGCCGCCGGAATTGCTTGCCTCCAAGCGGGTAGGCTACACACCGGGCATCTTAGAATCGGCGCGTACCCCCATAGCTGAAACCGAAGATTTCATGGAGGAAACATGCGAAATTGCCCCGCGTGAATTGCCCTCCGGCCATGTTCTCCAACGCTACCACATCATCAAAGTGATGGGAGCAGGCGGTTTCGGGGTGACCTACCTGGCCTGGGACGACTTGCTGCAACGCAAGCTCGTCATCAAAGAACACTTTCCTTACATGCTCTGCGATCGCAGTGGCAAAACCTTAGATTTAACATTGCGGGATCCCGACCGCGAGGATACCCACAACTGGGCGCTTAACAACTTCCGCAAAGAAGCCCGTCTGCTGGCCACCCTGCGCCATCCCTACATTCCCCGCGTCTACACATGGCTGGAGGCTCACAACACCTCATACTACACCACAGAATTCATAGAGGGTGCCTCCCTCGCACAAATTTCTGCAGATTATGCAGCCATGGGGCGCAACATCCCCCAAGCCGGTCTCTACGCCACGTTGGTGCGCCTGCTGGATACGCTCCACTACATCCACGAGCGTGAGCTGTTGCATCTGGACATCAAACCGGACAACATCCTCATCACCCGCCAAGGTTTGCCAAAATTGATTGATTTTGGAGCAGCACGAGAGGCCAACGGCAACATCCTCCCGGACTCCGTGGTTGAATCAACCGGTTTCAGCCCCGCAGAACAATACGCATACAGCGAAGGATTGGGGCCATGGAGCGATATCTACGCCCTAGGTGCCACATTCTACTACATCATCACCCAAGAATGCCTACCCGGCGGCCGCAAACGCGAATTGCTGGATGATACGCCCCCCTTGGCCGGGCGCCCGAAAATTGCCTCCTGCTATCACCCCAAATTCCTAGCCAGTATTGACCGCGCAATCCGCCCCTCCCCCGATGAGCGATACTGCTGCGCAGCCCATTGGCTTGCAGACCTGCGCCCCGATTAAAGGAGCAACCGCTTATATGGTGTGAGAAGCCCCACCCGAACTGCTCGTTCCCTTATGCGTCAGCCCCGAGTTTTTGGCTTGCATTGCGGGCAAAAATTTTCTAGAGTGAGCTCGTGCATCAGATAGCTTTCAACGAAATCAGTGCGGCTGAATTGTCCGTGATTCCCTCTGCAGAACAATTGGAGCTTTTCGCAGGCTTCCAAGTGAGCGAAGAATTCCTGAACGGCGAGAAGGAAGACCCGCGTTTTGGCGTTGTCGAGCGAGATGGGCGCCGCATCTTCCGCTACCGTTCCGGGGATTACCGTGTGTACTTCACCATGCAGGATGGCGCCGTGGTGGTGCAACGCGTTCTGCATGCAGATTCACTGGCAGACTTCCTGTTCCGCTCGGGCATGGGCTCCGAAGACCAGAAGTTGGGCAAATCCCGCTCATTCTGGAGCCTGATTGAAGCCGGCGAAAAAGCGGCTCGCAAATAAAGCAGGAACTTGGGCACTATGGGGCAGCTGCTGGCAAGCGTGTGGCACATGCCGGGGCGGGTTGCCGCAGTGGCGGGGGTGACGTTTACCCAGCTGGTGCGCATGCGTCTGTTCTTGGTACCGGCAGTATTTGCCATCATTTTTTTGGCGCTGCAATTCATTCCCTACCAAGAGCACATCGGCGTAGAGTTTCGCGGGGTGCAGCAACTGCAGCTTATCAAGGATGTAGCCATGGGCTGCATGCAGTTGTTCGGTTTATTTTTCTGCGTAGCGGCTACCGCTCTTCTCATTCCGCGGGATACAGAGGATCGCATCCTCTACACCATCTTGTGCAAGCCGGTACCACGTTTTGATTACCTGCTGGGCAAGGTGTGCGGGGTACTGGGGCTGCTGGCAGTGATGCTCATTTTCATGGATGGGCTGCTAAGCCTGCTACTCTGGCTGCGGGAAAGCTCCCTCACGACAGAACTGAGCGCCACCCTAGCCGCCCAAGGATACACCCCGGCAGAGGCCCGGCCATACATAGAACAAGTGGAGACCGCCGGCAACACATGGGATACCCAGCGGGGCATCTTGGCCATGTTTTGCAGCTTTGCCGTGCTCACCAGCCTCACCATGCTCATCTCCTGCTTCACCAGTGGCACCATCGTGAGCATGATTTTTGCCATGGGTGGCTATTTCATCGGCATGTTCCAAGGGCAATTTTTCCATGCTCTCTCTGCCGGTGGCGGGGAGCCGGGCATGAGTCCCCTCATGCAATATGCCGCGCGGGCAAGCTCCATTCTCCTGCCGGATTTCAGCATCTTCACCGTATCAGATGCCGCAGCTGCCGGTGTACCCCTCTCATGGGAGCTGCTGGGTGGCATGGCGCTTATCGCCGCAGCCTACATGCTCTTGCACCTGCTGGTTGCCACGTGGATTTTTGCCCACAAAGAGTTCTGATTTGCGCATTCCCCCTGCCCCCTCCCCCCATGAACAACGATGAACTGCACAAGCACGCGGCACAGGGAGAGGCCACAGCCTGCCTCCGGCTCGCCAAGCGCCTGCTGCGTGGCCGGGGAGAGGCCCGCAACTACGAACAAGCCGTGTTCTACCTTGATACAGCGGCCCGCGCCGGCTCTGCAGATGCACTCTACCAGCTGGCCAAATGCTACCTGAAGGGCGTCGGCTGCATGAAAGACCCCGGCGGTGGCGTAAGCTGCCTGGAGCAAGCCGCCGCCTTGGGCCACGCCACAGCAGCACTCAAGCTAGGTGCCTGTTTTGAAAGCGGAATCGGTGCCCCCGCCAGCTCGGAGCTTGCCGCCTATTGGTACCGCAAAGCCGCCGCCCTGGGTGCCACCGAGGCAGCGCTCAATGCCCTCACCCGCCTCTCCCGCGCATAAAAAAGCAACCCACCACTTGGGCTGCCTTTTTTTCTACCGACTGTGGCTCCCTTCATCACTCTGCCTTGAGCGCATCCACACAAATGGCAGACCAAGTCTCCAAACGCTCGTAGAGCGGCCCCGCCAACTCATCCAAGGTGCGGAACTCCATCGAGGCCAATTTCTTCTCCAGCGGTTTCACTTCGGGATTATCCAGCTCAAACCGATGTACCACCCCAAAATGAACGGAACCCACCTCATTCGTATCATCATTGATGACGGCGTAGAGCTCCTGCTTAGCCTCACCGGAGAACGCTATCTCCTCGCGAATCTCGCGCTCCACCCCCGCCAAATAAGTCTCCACATTGTCTGCCAAACCATCTACCGGGTTGATATGCCCGCCAATCCCCAGCGACATCTTGTCGTGCAGGCGCGCCTCGCCCCCCTTGGAGGTGCGGGCATACGCCAGCACGCGTCCTTGGTGGCAGAAAATGGCATAGGCTATGATTTGCTTGAACTGCGGGCTCTCCTCTGCCAGCTCGCGATCCATGTAGCGCGCTACCCCCGGCTGCATGAACGCCGCCAGGTACTCCTGCGGATTCATCCGCACGCCATTAAATGCACCCACTGCCTCAAATGCCTCTCGCGGCACGACCAACACTTGCTCGCCATCATACTTGGACATGCCACCACTCTACCTTACTCTCCCCTCCGCGTCAAGCCCTTGCAACGCCTCAGGCTGCATAAACCCATCAAATGAACGATTTTTTGAATTGGGACGCCACGCCACTCAAATCGTGCCAAAGGCAAAAAAGCAACCACGCCAATATGCAACATAAACCAAAGTACTCATCAGTATCAGAATAGAAGCTCTCAACGCAAGCACACCGAGGATAAGCCCGCATCTACCACCCGCTTGATTGCGTCTTGACGCGCGAGCGCGGGCGTGATATAAGGGGCTCAGAAATGAAGTACGAGGACTTAATCGCCCTCATCAAGGGGCACGAAAGCTTTGGGGTCATATCACATTTCCGGCCGGATGGCGATGCCATCGGCTCCACACTGGCCATGGGGCTGGCTCTGCGCGCTATGGGCAAGCAGGTGAACATGTGGAATGAAGATGGAGTACCGGCCCGCTATACCTTCCTGAGCGGGGCAGAAGATATCGGCACACTGCCGGGTCCGGAAGCAGAGCTGCCACAGGTGATTGTGTGCGTGGATACGGGGGATTGGAAGCGCTTGGGCGATAGCGCCATGGCGCGCTTCAACGGCCACCCCTGCATCGTGAATATCGACCACCACGGCACCAACTCCGCCTACGGGCACCTGAACATCATCGAAGGGGATGCCGCCGCTTGCGGGTGCATCATCCTCAACATCATCCGTGCGCTGGGGCTCCCGTTGGATACGGCCATGGCAGCGGCGCTCTACACCGCCATCAGCACCGATACGGGATCGTTCCAATACGGCTCCACCACGGCAGCGGTCATGCGCCAAGCAGCAGATTTGCTGGAATGCGGCATAGACGTAGGCCGCATCAACTGCCTGCTCTACCAAGAAATACCGTGGGATACCATGCGCGTGAATGCCGAGGTGCTCAACAACATGGTGGTGGAGTGCGGGGGCCAGATTTCTCACTACTCCATGCCTGCCGGCACCAAAGAACGCCTGGGTGTGGGGCTGGAAGCCACCAAGGATTTGGTGGACATCGTGCGTGTGGTGGAGGGCGTGCGAGTCTCTGCCATCTTCGAGGATCTGGAGGATGGCCGCATCCGCATTTCCCTGCGCTCCAAAGACCCCGCCATCAACGTGGCAGAGATTGCCGCCCACTTCGGCGGTGGCGGCCACGCCATGGCAGCAGGCATCCGCATGCGGGGCGAACTGGAGACGGTGAGGGAGCAAGTGATTAATCGCATACGCGAAACCCTTTCTTAATTTCAAATTTTAAATTTCAAATTTAAAATTGAAAAGAGAGCTGCGCTGCGCGCAGATGGAAAAGCCATGCACCACCAGAGCACTATGAGAGATGAACTTCGCGCTCGAACCAAACAATTTGCGCTACGCATCATACGTCTTTGGCGCACCTTGCCCACGCACGATGATGCCCAAGTCATTGGTAAACAACTCTTGCGTTGTGGTACTTCTGTCGGCGCAAACTACCGCGCAGCCTGTCTTGCCAAAAGTGGGAAGGATTTTCTGAACAAACTACGCATCTGCCAAGAAGAAGCTGATGAAAGTTGCTATTGGATAGAACTTCTCATTGATTCCGGTATCTACCCAACAGCAAAAATCGCACCTCTGCTGGACGAAGCCCAGCAATTAACTGCCATCATGACCGCAGCCGCTAAAACAACCGCTCGCCATTATACCGACTAACCCACCCCCCAGCCCGTAGGGCTGCTCTCTCCTCAATTTGCAATTTGAAATTCTAAAATTTGAAATCTATGGATACTCCCTCCGGTGTTTTACTCGTCGATAAGGACCCTGGCTTTACCTCACACAATGCGGTGGCTCTGTGCAGGCGGATACTGGGTACCAAGAAAGTGGGGCATTGTGGCACCTTGGATCCCATGGCTACGGGCATGCTCATCGTGGTCATAGGCAAGGCTACCAAGATGCAGGATATGCTCATGTGCGAGGACAAAGTGTACACCGCCACCATGAAACTGGGTATCGAGACCAACAGCCAAGATGCCGATGGCGAGGTGGTGGCCGAAAAGAGCACAGCCGGTATCACCCAAGCAGATATTGAAGCGGCTTTCGCTCACTACCATGGGGAGTTCGACCAAGTGCCGCCCATGTACTCCGCCATCAAAATCAATGGCGTGCCCTGCTACAAGCTCGCCCGCAAGGGTCAGGAGGTAGAGCGCAAGGCCCGCCATGTCAAAGTGCTGGAGTACAGCATCACCCGCATGGATTTGGAGACGGCAGAGGTGGATTTCACCGTGCATTGCTCCAAGGGCTTCTATGTGCGCACCTATGCGCACGACATCGGCCAATACCTGGGCTGCGGGGCACACCTCACAGCGCTGCGGCGTGTGCGCTCCGGCACCTTCGATATCTCCCAAGCGGTGGATGTACCCACCCTCAAAGCCAGCAGCCGCGAAGAGCTCCTAGCGCGCCTGCTGCCTGTGGAAGAAGTGTTGTCCACACGCGGGCACTAATGGTCCCTCTCCCACTCCTGCCACCCCATGAAAACGCTCAGCTCCCTCGCAGAACTTAAAAGTCTCTTCCGGCCTATTCACTGGGCCATGGGCTTCTTTGACGGCGTACACGCGGGGCACCGCCGCATTATTGATTCGACATCCACCCCGGGTGCGCTGCGTGGCGTGCTCACCTTTAGCCCCCACCCGGCCGCAGTGGTAGCCCCGGAACGTGCGCCCCTGCTTCTCACGCCGGATGCAGCATACAAGGCGCAGCTTCTGCAAGAAGCCGGGGCAGACGTACTGCTCACCCTCCCCTTTACCCGCGAACTGGCCTCCACCCCCGCCCCGGATTTTCTAGAGCAACTGCACAATACCTGCCCCATGGCCGGTGTATCGGTGGGTACCAACTGGCGTTTTGGCAAGGGTGGCTCCGGCAACCCCGAGCTGCTGCGCCAATTTGCCGAAGCCCGCGGCATCCGCACCTGCGTGCATGAGCTCGCCACGCTGGGAGAGGAAATCATCTGCTCCACCCGCATCCGCCAACTTATCGCGGCAGGGCAGCTCGATACCGCTGCTGCCATGCTGGGCCGCCCCTTCTGCATCCCCGGCGCGGTGGAACACGGCCAGCAGCTTGCCCGCCGCCTCGGCTTCCCCACGGCCAATATCCCCATCCCCCACGGCATGGCCCTGCCCCCCTACGGCGTGTATGCCGTGCGCTGCCTCGTGGGCGGCACCACCTTCCACGGCATCGCCAACCTCGGCCTACGCCCCACGGTGGACCACACCACCCACCCCCGCCTCGAGGTACACCTGCTCCATTTCCACGGCGACCTCTACGGCCAACGCCTGCACACGGAACTCCTCCGCTTCCTCCGCCCCGAGCAACGCTTCAACTCCATCGATGAGCTCCAAGCCCAAATCTCCCGAGATTTGGCTATGCTATAAGGCCACCCCTCCACCCCCTCACCGGAGGCAATTTTATCAAACGCCAACGCCGTGGATGCGCACATCCACGGCGTTTGTTTTATGAAGATGGGGGTATGATTTCTTTATTTAAGGGCATCGAAAGCGCCCTTGAAGAAGTAGTAGCCCCAGCCCCATTCGGAGTCGCCGCTCCAATCGGGGTCGTAGTGGTGCTGCGGGCGCAGGAAGCGCTCGGGGTGCGGCATAAGACCCATGGCGCGGCCTGTGGGGTCTTGCAAGCCGGCGATGCGGAGCTCGGAGCCGTTGTGGTTGTCGGCATACTGCAGGGCCACGCAGCCGGCATCCATGTATTTTTGGGCATCGCCGGGTTCGCAGACGAGGCGGCCTTCCGCGTGGGCGGAGGGGAGTTCAAACTCCTCGGGCAGGTACTGGGTGAAGGGGCAAGTGGGGGAGACTTTCACCAGCTTGTCCCACATGCACTCGAAGCGTTCGCTCTTGTTCCAGATGAGAGAAGCCTTGGGCAGGATGCCGAGCTTGGTAAGAATCTGGAAGCCATTGCAGATGCCGAAGAGGAAGCCACCGTTGGCGTGGTGTTTCTGGAGGGCATCGCCCAGGAAGCGTTCGGTCTCCAGCTGGGCCAGACGACCGCTCATCACATAGTCACCATAGGAGAAACCGCCGGAGAACACCACCAGCTGAGCCTTGGCAACATGCTGCGGAGTAGCCGTAGCGATGGGCTGCACCTGGGTCGTGAAACCGGCCGCACGCAGGGCGCGCTCGGTCTCCACGTCGCAGTTCGTTCCCGGATATTTCAAAAGTAATGCGTGAGGCATAATAGTAAATTATGAGTTAGGAATTACGAGTTACGAGTTTTTTAAGTTGCGGAGTTTGGAAGCGGTTGTAATGCATATTGAGGTCATGATGGCGCAGAGTTCATCGGCTTCGCTGATAACCGCATCTAGCTTTCCTTCGGGAAAGATTTGTGCATGTTTTATCAAATTTAGCCAGTAAATCGACTCATCAATTTCCTCTTCGCATATCTTCATCTTACTTAAAAAATCCTTATCAGATTTTGCTCGGCATGCGGCGCGATAATTCGCCCCGACAGATGTAGTACAACGCAGGAGTTGGCGACCGAATACATCTCCTATGCAGGAGGCAGGCAAACTCTCAACCAGCCTTACGATGCGAAGGCTGAACTGAAAGGTGCGTTCTTTTAACTCGGCAGCCATTTGTTTACAAATTATCAGGAAATGAAGTTGAGTCACGAATGACGAGCTACCATTCGTAACTCGTCATTCGTACTTCGTACATTAATAGAAGGGTGTGAGACCATTCTTCCAGATGCTCTTGAGCTCTGCAACATCAGCGGAGATGACGGTTGCCTCACCGGAGGTGATGGTGAGTTTGCCGTCTGCCGTAGCAGAGCCAATGCGGGCGCAGGGGGTGCCGGCCATGGCGGCAGCAAACTCCTCTGCCATATCTTCGTCAACCTCCACCAGGAAGCGGCCGGTGCTTTCGGAGAAGCAGGGCACAGCCTTGTTCTGCCAGCCACCTACTGTGGGCAGTTTGTCCAAATCAATGCTGATACCGCCCTTGCAGGAGAAGGCCATCTCCGCAGCAGCCACGGCCAAACCACCCTCGGACAAATCGTGGGCGGAGAGCACGAGGCCCTTGGTGAGGGCGTTGTCGTAGTACTGCTTGTACACGGCGAAGCGGGCGGCGCAATCGGTCTGCGGCACCTTGCAATCCTTCACGCCCTTGATGCAGGCATAGACGGAAGCGCCCATTTCGTCCTCGGTGTTGCCCACCATGAAGATGGCGCTGTTGTTGCGGCGCAGGGAAGCACCGCGCACGTGGGAGGGATCCTCCACCACACCGAAACCGGAGCAAAGGAAGGTGACGGGGATGTTCACGGGGCCATCTTCCGTCTCAAAGTAGTTGTAGAAGCTGTCCTTACCGGAGACGTAGGGAGCGCCGTAGGCCAAAGCGGCCTCGCGGATACCCTTGGCGCATTCCACGATGCGGCCCAACTCGGTGGGGCATTCGGGGTTGCCCATGCAGAAGTTGTCCAGCAGGGCAATCTTGTCGGGGTTGGTACCGGCAAGCACAAGCTGGCGCACCGTTTCATCCACCGTGCCGGTGCCCATGGCGTAGGGGTCTGTCTTACCCCATTCGGGCAGGATGGCCAGAGCCAGGGACATGAGCTTCTCGGAGCCGTCGATATCGATGACGGAGGCATCCTGCGGGGCATCTGCTGTGGCACCGGCCAGGGGCTTGAGCACGGTGTTGCCCTGCACTTCGTGGTCGTACTCACGGATGATGGGTTCGCGGGAGACGATGGCGAAATCGCCGAACACCTGCTTGAGGTCGGCAGTCAGGTCGCTATCATCCAAGGTCACGCCCTGCAAGGCAGGAGCGGGGGAGAAGATGGAGGTGAGGTGCTTGGTGGGGGCATCATGCAGCTTGGAGTTGTCCATTTCCACCACAAGCTCTCCATTGTGCCACACGCGCAGCACACCGGAATCGTTGGATTCGCCCAGCACGGTCATCTCCGTCTGGAAGGTATCGGCCAGTTGCTGCAGCTCGTCCAGGTTCTCGGGCTTCACCGCCAACACCATACGCTCCTGAGATTCAGAAAGGAAAATCTGCCAGGAGAGCATGCCCGTTTCCTTGAGCGGGGCACGCTCCAAGTACAGGTTACCACCGGTCTCGGAAAGCATCTCACCTGCGGCAGAGGAGAAACCACCGGCACCGCAGTCTGTCACAAACTCAATCAAACCGCGCTCGCGGGCCTCCAGGATGACATCGAGGGTCTTCTTTTCCTCGATGGGGTTGCCAATCTGCACAGCCTGCTGGTCCTCCGTGGCGGATTCCTCGCCCATGGCGGCGGAGGAGAAGGTGGCACCGTGCAAGCCGTCCTTACCGGTGCGACCGCCGATAACCACCACAGCCAAGCCGGGCTTCATTTCCTTGGCAATATCGCTCTGGGGGATGACACCGGCTGTACCGCAGAATACCAAGGGGTTGTAGATGTAGGTGGGGTCGAACTGGATAGCACCGCTCGTGGTGGGGATACCCATGCGGTTGCCGTAGTCGCGCACGCCATGCACCACACCACGCATAATACCCAGCGGGTGAATGATGTTGTGGCCCTCTACCATGCTCTGCGGCGTATCAGGCGCGCCAAAGCAGAACACATCCAAGTTGGCGATGGGTTTGGCGCCCTTGCCTGCACCCAAAATATCACGAATCACACCACCCAAACCGGTATTAGCACCGGCGTAGGGCTCAATGGCACTGGGGTGGTTGTGTGTCTCTGCCTTCAGGCAGACGGAAAGCTTATCATCCAGCTTGATGAAGCCGGCATTGTCCACAAAGCAGCTGAGCACAAAACCGGGCTTCTGCGCCATAATCTCCTTGGAGGGGCGCTGAATGAAAGTTTTGTACATGCTCTTAATTTCTTCAGTCTCACCATTGACGGTGTGCTGAATGGTAGCCGCGAAAATGCGGTGTTTGCAGTGCTCAGACCAAGTCTGGGCAATCACCTCCAACTCCACATCGGTGGGGTCGCGGTCAATCTCGCAGAAAATCTGCTGCACGACCAGCATATCCTCGGTAGAGAGGGAAAGCTTCATATCCTGGCTCAGCTGCGTCAACTCAGCCTCGCTCAGCTTGCGTACGGGAATGGTGCGGTATGTAGCCATGGGTTATTTTCAGGTTTACTTGACACTCCAGGTATGAATAGCGGGGTTGCACACATCGTTGCAGAAGCGTGCAGCCAAGGCCTCACGGTCCCCCTGCCCGAAGATGTAAATCTTCTGGGTAATCGTGAGCGAACTAATGGTGAAAGGCAGGCCCTTGCGCCCGGCATAGTTGGTGAGGATAGCCTCTTTTTCCAGGTCCAGAGCACCTTTTTTGATGCCGTAGGAGATGCAGAAGAGCTCGCCGTCCAGAGCGGGGGCGCCGCCTTCTTCCACCTTCTGGGAGATGGGGTCTACCAGCACACGGCGCATGTAATCGCGCGCGGCGGCTTCATCCCCCTCGCACTCCACGGTGTACAAGCGGGTGTGGTTGTATGTCAGCTGGTCTGCAATCGGGGTATAGAGCAGCTTGTTTGCATCCGTAGCCGACTGAAAGCGGCTGAATACCTCAAATGTAAGTGTTGCCATATCGTATGAAATGAGCTGCCCGGTGGCTGAAACAAGCTCACCGGGTGCAGCGTTGGTAGTTTGTGTTACTTTTGCAAGCGTTCCAGAACATCGGCATAGGCCTCCATGAAGCCACCCAGCCCCTGGCGGAAGCGGTCCTTATCCATCTTCTTGCCGGTGGTCACATCCCACAGGCGGCAGGTGTCCGGGGAAATCTCGTCGGCCAGTACAATCTTGGAGGGGTCTTCAGCCAAGCGACCCAACTCGATCTTGAAGTCGATGAGGCGCAGATTGGCCTTCAGGAAGAATTCGCACAGCACTTCATTCACCAGCAGCGCCATCTTCTTGATGTTGGCGCATTCCTCCTCAGTAGCAGCGCCCATTTCGCGGGCGTAGTCATCGTTGATGAAGGGGTCTCCCAGGTTGTCATCCTTGTAGGAGAACTCCACGATGGGCTTCTTGAATGCCGTACCTTCCGTCACGCCCATGCGCTTGGAGAAGCTACCGGCAGCCACGTTGCGCACAATCACCTCCAGCGGGATGATGGATACCTTCTTCACCAGCAGATTGATGTCGTCCACATCATCCACCAAGTGTGTCTCCACTCCACGGGCCTCAAGCATGCGGTAGATGATGAGCGTGATAGCCTTGTTAAAACGGCCCTTGTTCTCAAAATCCTCTTTCTTGACACCGTTGAATGCCGTTGCAGAATCCTTGTATTCCATGCGGAGCACATTGGGATCATCCGTCGTAAACAATCTCTTGGCTTTGCCTTCGTAAATCGGTTCCATTGTGTGTTACGGGGAGCGGTAATTATCCCCCGCGGGGAGTATACCCGCCAGAGCTTTGTTGTCAAGCCTGAAATGATTGATAGCAGGGAGTTTCAGGTATAATTTCACACAAGTCCCGGCAATTTACATTGGCCCCTCAGCCCACCACCCCAACGCATAGCCTGCTCACTTTCTCGTATTTAGCCGCAAAATCCCCAAGTCCGCATCGCAGACTTGGGGATTGGCTTGTACTTGTTCTACCACATCACCAACAGCTACGGCTAGGCCGCCCAAGGTCATGATGTTCACACCCAACCCGAAAACGGGGAAGAGCGCCATGCCGAACACGACAGAAAGCCCTATATGCTGAAAAAACTGCGCGAAAAACGCGCTCGCGAAGCCAAAAAAACACGGCTTAACTGGCTCTAGTCAAGCCATATCAAGCGTTCCCTTTATCACAAAGGGGACGCTTCTTTCACATCATTTTCGGAAGCCGCGCGGAGCAACCCCGCTATCTCCGTGTGGCCTTCTCGCTCAGCCCAATCAAGCGGGGTAAGGCCCTCTGTATCTGCCGCGTTCACATCAATGCCGGGGGCGGCCAAGAGCAGCCGCACGATGTCTGCCCGGCCATCCGTCACTGCACAAAAGAGCGCGGTTCCCCCTATGCTTCCCGCCGCATTCACATCAATACCGGGGGCTGTCAAGAGCAGCTGCACCATTTCTACCCGGCCATCCATCACCGCCTTATAAAGCGGGGTACACTCATCCTCCCCCGCCGCGTTCACATCAATGCCGGGGGCAGCCAAGAGCAGCCGCACAATGTCCGCTCGGCCATCCATCACTGCCCAAAAGAGCGGGGTCCACCCGTCCTTGTCCGCTGCATTCACATCAATGCCGGGGGCAGTCAAAAGCAGCTGCACCATTTCTACCCGGCCATCCATCACTGCCCTGTACAGCGGGGTCCAACCCTCCTTGTTTTTCCTGTTCACCTCTGCACCGGGACTGGCCAAGAGGAGCTTCACCACCTCCGGTCGGCCCTCCGTCACAGCAATATACAACGGGGTATAACCAGTCTCATCCTGCATTCTCATTTTATGCGTGTTCACGAAAAACGGCGGGCTCAGACTTTACTTCCCGAAGAGGGAGAATAAATCGATACCGCAATAGTGCAAACCCATGTAAACCAAGCACAGGAAAAAGGCAATAGCTACCATTTTGCGGATGAGCTTGAAAAAAATCCAGATGACAGCCAGCGCCACGGCAACGGAAACCCCACTCAGCGTCTGGGCATCCCACTGGCTACACCAATCCAACAATTCCGAAATAAAAGCCGGCTCCATCACCCATTAATCTTTCGTTTTTTCTTTAGCACGGCGCAGCTCTTCGGGAGAAGGGCGGCGGATGACTTTTTCGCCATCCTTTGCCATGTTGGCGCGGTCGCGGGCAAGTTGCTCAAAGTACTCCGGGTCCATCATCCACATGTAGCGGCTGCGGGCCTCTGCCTCCTCTGCCTTGGCGCGGCGCAGCATCAATTCCGCGCGTTCCTGCTCAAGGCGCAGCGCCTCCAGTGTCAGCATAGGCGGCACCACCAACATGGAACCCAAAAATGCCACCAGTGCCAGAAAAATGATACCCGATACCACCAAGATATGCCGCACCCCTTTGGTGCGATCCTCGCGGATGCTCTCCAACTCTTCCAAGGTGCGGTGGTGGCGATTAAATAAATGCAACATACCTGCGGATGGGGGCAAATGTCAATTTGATTAGGCGCGAGCAGCGCGCTCTGCAAAGGGCACAAAGCGGCCACGGCGAGCCAATACAATCGTGTGCATGCGAAGCTGTTTACCCTTGGACGAGGCCGGCACGGGGGTGCTGCTCACCTCGAATCCTGCACGCATCAGCGTACTTTCCAAACGCTTATCCCGCTTTGCAACGCTGATGGCCAACAAACTGCCACCCTTGAGCGCGTTGAAATAGGCCTGGGCATCTCCCAAGGTCATCTCACAACGAGCATGTACATGGCGCATCAGGATAGCATGCAGGGAGCCCGTGCGCTTGCGGCACAGCTCGGCAGCTGTGGCGATTTCCACGCTCACGCGCTTATCTTCCCACACACTCACATTCTCACCATAGCTGCGGTTCCACTCCACAATGGCAGGCACCGGCTCTGCCACGATAAACTTTGCCTTCTCGCGTGGCAAGCATTGCATGGCACGGGCTAATCCATAGCCCAGCCCCAACCCGGCTACCATGATGCAGGGTTGCGTCGCACGCGTGATGGGAGAGGTCGCTATTTCAGCCATAGCATCCTCACTGCCATGGGTGAATGATGTAGCACAGGGCAGCCCATCCAGCTGCAGGGAGAGCGTGCCATCGCGCTCCCAAAGCTCCCAAAGGCTACCATCCTCCAGCGGGTACTCTCCAAGTTTTGTAAGGGGTTTCATGCGCGGGCATTATACCTGATTCCCCTCCCCTTGGCAAGCGCCAAGAATGCCCCCTGTCTTTTTTGCTATACGTATCCCAAAGATTTTGTAAGCAATAGAAACATCAACCGATAACACTCCAGAGCCGGCCTTGGGAGCCGTGGATGAGGCGAATGGGGAGGTCGAATGCTTGGCGGAGGTTAGATTCGGTGAGGACTTGGTCCCGCGAGCCGTTGGAGATAATTTGGCCATCTTTCAAAATCATACCACGATCAAAAGTAGGCAAGATATCTTCAATACGCTGGGTGATGAAGATGAGGGTTAGCTCCGGGCGGGCAGCAGCCATATCGGCAATGGTGTTGAGCAGGAATTCACGGCCGGCAATATCGAGGAAGACGCTGGGTTCATCCAAAATCATCAGCTCCGGGTTCGTCATAAGAGCGCGGGCGATGAGTACCTTTACCTGCTCACCGGAACTCATGGCAGAGACGGGGCGCTCCATAAGGTGCTCTGCACGCAGAGATCGCATAAGATTTACCGCTTGGGCTTCCTCCTGCTCTGTGGGGTCGCGAAAAAGACCAATGGTGGCATCCGGCCCGGATAGTACCATTTGGCGCCCGGTCCATTCGCGATCCCCCAGCCACTGGTGCATCAGGGGACTGACCCAAGCAATTTTTTTGCGTAATTCCTGCAAGTTTACCGCACCAAAGCGGCGACCAAGTACTTCTACCACAGCGCCGAAGACCGGCCAAGCATAGCCCATCAGCATGCGTACAAGGGTTGTCTTGCCGGCGCCGTTGGCGCCCAGCACAAAATAGCGTTCGCCCCGTTTTACTTGCCAGTTGATTCCTTTTAAAATTTCACGTCCACCAAGGTAAACATGAGCTCCTTGTACATTGATGCAATTCATATTTTGCTTATCATTCCGGTTGGTAACGATCGCGGCTGGCCTGCATACGGGTATCAGCATCGGTGCGGATTTTTTCTGCTTTTTTAGTATCACCGGCTTTTTCGTAGGCATCTGCAATCATTTTTTGAATGGCCACTTCCTTGGAGAGTTTAAAGTGGTCTCCACCACCGCTACGCACATGTTTTTCGAAAAGTTTTTCAACATCCTTGGCAAGCGTTTTCCACAGTTTGGGGGAAGCCTCCTCTCCCATAAAGTTCATGTATTGCCCAAGCAGTTGTTGGAAAATATCTCCGCGGCCGGTGTACTCCTTGAGTTCTTTTTTGTACAGCGCAGCCAAGCCTCGGTAATCTTTATTTTCACTCAGGAGTTTACCTTGGCGTCCAATGGCTTCGATGATGAGATCAGAGCGCCCCTCACCCACCGTACGCTTGAGCGTTGCCATACTACGTTTCATGGAACTCTTTTGGGAGGAAGTACTCTTACCATCCATCAGGTATTTATCCTCCACCTCGGTAGCAAGGTCTATCAATTCACCATTCTTGCGGCCGTGGCGCATCAGGTTTTGGCTGATGGTGCGCCACGTGTCCGTTGAGGGGAGGTGTTCTTCATCATGCGCCAACACCCGCACCAAATTGGACCATGCCGGGGTGAGAAGAGGGAAGGAAGAAGCCACAAAGCGGGCGGCGCTGTGCGCCTCCGGGATGCTACCGGCACGGGTGAGATAGTTGGAGACAATCATTCCATCTGCCGCTTTTTCCAACTTATCATCCGTTGTTTTTTTCGTTTGATTCAGGAGGACGTTTTCATGCTGTGTGCGGCCGGAGCAACTATTACCAAAGCGCCCCGTATTGTAGCCATATGAGCCGGTTTGCTTCCAAGTGACATCATCTACCAACGTGGCCACCCAGGCGTGGGGGCCACGGTCGCCATCTCCCACAATGTACACGGCGGGTATACCTGCACATTTTGCGGTAGCTTGGGCAAAGTAGCCTTGGTCTCGGCATACACCGCCTTCTTGGCGCAGCTCTGCAAAGGTGTATGTTTTGTAGGGGTCTACACCTTGAGCCGCTCGATCCATGCGGTAGCGTACGGAGCCATAAGCTTCTCCCCAATTGGCTTGGGTGTATTTTAAATTGGCCAAGACCCAATCAAACTCCGAACGGGGGAGACGCACATCCACGACATAAAGTAGCTGGGTAATGCTGAGTTTTTTGATATCTGTCACCAGTTTTTTCTTGGCATCTTGCTCTCGGAAGTAATCATAAACCTCAACAATGGTAAGCGGCGGGGTCTTGGGGTTGCGCACACTGCCGGGTGAGTTGGCCACACGCGGCGAAACAAGTGAGCAAGCCACGGCCAATTTAAGGTACTTGGCGCGGTCTTTTTCCGGTGTGCGATCCCAGAGTTGGAAGAAAAGCTTGATGGCGTATGCCATGTTAGCGGGATCCCCTTCATTCATCACAAATCCTTGCAGCAGTGTATGCAGAGGAGCATTTTTATCCCTCAACGCCCATTGAAAGAAGAGCTTGGGAGCCTCCGGTCCATTGCGATATTCTTCTGCCTTGTGCTGCACCATTTCTGCCAGTGTGTTGGAGCCGGCCATATCAATGAGCAAGCACAAATCCATAGCTTGCACAAGGTTGGCACAGCGTTTGTATGCACTATGAGATAATTTATCACCGTTGATAAGCTCGGGTATAGAACTCTTGATACGTTCGTTGAAACTACTGGCGAAATCCGCAAAATCCCCCTTGGTCAGCACGGTGTCTACCATGGTATTGAATGTTTGCTTGTGAACCGGCAAATTGCAATCCGGGCCACTCAGCAAAAGCTCCCCATCATAAGCAGTGGCTGGCTTGGCCTCCTCTGCCGGATCCGGTTCCGGGGCAGGCTCATCTCCTTGGTTAGCGGCTTCCTCTGCCGCGCGCCGGCGCCGGGCTTCCTCTTCTGCGGCCAAACGCTTGCGTTCAGCCTCATCCGCAGCTTTGCGGGCGGCTTCCTCTGCGGCTTTGCGAGCGGCTTCTTCAGCAGCCAAGCGCTTGGCTTCTTCTTTAGCTTTACGGCGGGCTTCGGCCTCTTGGGCAGCTTTACGGCGGGCTTCTTCCGCCTCGCGGGCTCGTTGTTCAGCGGCGGCTTTGCGGGCCATGGCCTCTTCTCGTGCGCGTTCTTGTTCTTGGTAATAGTAGAAACCACCCCCGCCCAGCAAGGCAAGGATGAGCAGAATCAGTACTACTGCCCCCCCGGATGACTGCTTATGTTTAGTGGGCTGAACACGGAGAGATGTAGGTTTGAGTTTTATGGCCATGAGAGCATTCTACTCCAAAGCTCCGTGCATGGCAAGCCCCAAGAATCAATTAAATGAACACTAAATATATTCGCCGCACTTTGGCGGCGGGGGGTCAATTATATCTATACGGTGGGGTGTTTTTCTTTTTCGAGCTCGGCAATGCGACACAAGGCAGCATCAATATTCTCGCAGATATTTTCCGCATGCAATTCCTGCATGAAGGGGGAATCACGGCGAATCACCTTGAATGGTTGAGGCTGCACGCCGCACAGCAGCAGAGTGATGTTGTGGCGCTGGCAGTAGGCCAGGAAATCTTCCAACACGTGCAGGCCGGAGGCATCAAGCGCAGGCACCAGGCGCATGCGCAGCAGCACATACTCGATATTGTCTTCCATGTTGCGGAAGACGTTGTCCTTAAACTTCTCCACCGCGCCGAAGAAGAAGGGACCCTGCACATCAAAGATTTCCACATTCTCCGGCACGTGGCGCAGGTAGCGAGAGCGGGAGGGTACTTCTTCGGGGTCTTCTCCTTCCAGCTCGCGGGAGATGGTTTCCACGCTGCTGATTTTGGCCATGCGGCCGATGAAGAGCAAGGCAGCCAGCACCACACCCACTTCCACCGCCACCACGAGGTCGATAAGGACGGTGAGGATAAAGGTGATGACCAACACGGCAGCATCTTGGCGCGGACCGGTGAGAAGGTGGGTAAAGGTGCTCACCTCTGCCATGTTCCAGCACACCAGCACCAGAATACCCGCCAGCGCAGGCAGCGGCACCACGGCGGCATACTGCCCCGCAAGCATCAGAATGAGCAGCAGAGTCACGGCATGAATAAGGCCGGAAACAGGGGTCTTGGCACCGGCGCGGATGTTGGTGGCGGTGCGGGCTATGGCACCTGTAGCGGGTATGCCGCCAAAGAGGGCAGATGCAATGTTGCCCACTCCCTGCCCTATCAGTTCTGTATTGGGGTGGTGGCGCGAACCGGTCATACCGTCTGCCACACTGGCACTCAGCAGGGATTCAATGGCTGCCAACAAGGCTATCACGAAGGCCGGTTTGATTAAATTAGGCAGCTGAACCCAATCGAAAGTGGGCCACTCCGGCATAGGCAAGCCCTGGGGCAATTCACCAAAACGCTTACCAATTGTTTCAACCGGCAAATCAAAGGCTTGGCATATCACCGTGCTCACCAGCATACCAACCAGCATGAAAGGGGCTTTCGGCATGCATCTTTTGGTAAATAAGATAACGACAATGGTGAGCAAGGATATCCCCACAGCCCAGTAGTTGACCGTATCTATATACCGGAAGTAGCAGCCCCATTTGGAGATAAACTCTGCCGGCACGGCTCCGGGTATTGATAAACCAAGCAAATCTTTAACTTGAGTGCAAAAGATTGTAACGGCTATGCCGGAGGTAAAGCCGGTGGTAACGGGAAATGGAATAAACTTGATGAGTGCCCCCATGCGGAATACACCAAACAATATCAAGAACACCCCGGCCAACAAGGTGCAGAGAATAAGCCCGCTCATTCCAAAACTACCGGCCACACCCGCTATCAGCACCACAAATGCCCCCGTGGGCCCACCAATCTGGAACTTGCTACCGCCCAGCAAGGATATCATGAACCCGGCCACCACTGCTGTAATAAGCCCGGTAGAGGGGGTAATTTCCTCGATACCACATGCTATGGCAAAGGCCATAGCCAAGGGCAGAGCTACTACGCCTACGGTTAACCCGGCAGTCAGATCCGCAAAAAAAGTCTTCCTGTCGTACGAACGCAATGATTTGAACAAACTGGGAGCGTGCATAGCGGTATAACCTGCACTATACTCCCACCGCGCGCCCCTGTAAAGCGAATTTGTTGGGGATTTTGAGAGAACCGCGGGCTTTTCTCCCCTCATATAAGCTCGCCGGACCTTTCGCGGCATGCCCTTTCTCAAATATAAGTCAAAATCCCTACACGTACGGGGGCTTTTGCCCCAAGAATCTCCGGGCATTGTCGCTCAAAATATGCTGCGATGAAAACATCTGTGATTCGCGCCGCACATAGGCAGAGAGCCCTATCTTAGCATGCCTTTGCGGTGCCGGAATATCACTTCCGAACATGATGCGCCGTTCATCTACACCGGCATCGAGCCATGCTTGCACCGTTTGCGGGGAGACAAAGGCCGTATCAACATACACATGCGGCAACTCAGCCAATGCCTTCGCCACATCGGCATGCGGGAGTCCATGTGCCAGGTCGATGTGTAATTCAGGAAAGCGGCGACAATACGGCAGGTACTCGCCGATTCCGTTATCACTCTTACCCGTGTGAATTTGCACCGGGAACGCACGCTCACGCGCCAAGCTCAAAACCCGCATCAACTGCTCCGGCTTTTGCAGCCAAGGAGATTCCCCGCCATGCAGCTTGACTCCCTCATACAGTCCCTCCGGTAAGCGCACCAAGCACGGGTCACGCTCCAGATAACGCAGACTCACCCAGAAAAAGATATGTGCCCGCTGCCCGGCCCAACGTTTCATTTCGCGGGCTTCGGCGTGCATGCTCGTTCCCTCGACATCCCAGATGGCATTGGTCGAGGAAACGATAAACTCATCCACACCGGCTCGCGACAGCGCACCGAATATTCTTCGCGGGGAATAGTAATAAGGCTCCGTCTTGCCCCAGCGGGGGAAATACCCCATGTGAACGTGAGCATCGAACATGCGTATCAGGGACGCTTCTTCATCATCATCTCATGTTTCATGTCCACCACGATGTGGTTTTGCTCGGCCACCTTGCAGAAATGCTCAGCCGGGGTAAACATATCGCCGGTTTCGTTGTAGTTGCGGCACAAGCAGATGGAGCAATAATCCCGGTCTTTGCAAACCGCGCATTTCGGGAACTTGGCCTTGGTCACATGGCGGACTAAATTCAACTTTTTCGAATGAAGCCATACATCAGCCAAGGATTGCTCATGCACATTACCCACCACGTAATCCCCGAATGCCGGGCAGGGATAGAAATCCCCATTGGCGGCTAGGCACAGGGAGTCGACCCCTGCACCACAGGCTTTCTGCTTCATCCAGGCTTCCGGAGATGGCATCTCCGCTTTCTTGCCAATGGCAAAATATTCGCTCTCCATGGGTACGGCACGCAGAATCACATCTTCGAGAATCTCGCGCGTCTGCGGAATCGTCAGACGGTTGCACAAGTTGGAGCAATCGCCATCGCATTTCGCCATGATGATGAAATCCGTCTGGGCAGACATCTTAAGACTCTCTGCAAACTTGATGACATCCGGGTACCCCTGATAATTGATTTGCAGGCAGGGGCAGGAAATGCGAACCGGCACATCTGCTGCACGCAGGCGGATAATTGCATCCACCGTGCGCTTCCACGAGCCTTTCAGGCAGGTGACGGCATCGTGAATCTCCGGCACCATGCTGTAGAGTGATACCTGCACTGTGGCATCTGCCTCTCGCAGGACACGGATTTTTTCATCCGTGCAAACCGTCAGATTCGAGAGTACGCCCACCGTGCAATCCCGCTCGCGTATCGCCTGCACAATGCGGGTGAAATCCTTGTGCATCATGCACTCTCCACCGGAAAGTGAGATGCTTAACCCGCCCATAGCTCGGAACTCATCCAGCACCTCGCAAATCTTCTCATACGAAAGATACAGCGGATTGTACGCCGGAATATAGCAATGGCGGCAGCGCTCCGTGCAATTCTGCGTGATATCCATGTGTAGCGAGAACAGCGTCGGGTTCTCCCGGAAATACTCACCCAGCACATCCTGCGATATTTTGGAGAATCCACCATCAGCAGTTTTCCGTCGCTCATGCTGAGCAATGGTCTTGGGCTTTTCCACATTGTAGGTGAACCGCTGCTCCTGAGCATCCAGAGCCTCGGGCGTATCCCCGGCAAGCAGATACCCCTCCTGCACAAGCATGGTTACAAATTCATCGAAATCACGGCAAATCTCCTCTTTATCGCCATCCGTATAAATCGAGAGGATATAATTTACCATCTCGGATTTCTCCGTGGGAACACGCATCAGTTTTTCGCAGAATACCTCGGCATCGCGAAACACTCGGTCGCTGGCATTGAGACGGTGAAAGAAATATGTAAACGGGCCGAATTGGCGTTTAAACGTTTGATTGGAGAGCCGGAGAAGCATAAGTATAAATGGTTAATGATTGCTGGAAAGTTTTCGTCTTATCTGTGCGGCCCGGCAGCGAGCCGGCGTGTGGCAGAACATATCTGCCGTTTCATTGAAATTGCGCGTGGGGCACACCTTGCACCAGGGGCGGTTCTCGCAATGGGCACATTCGCCGAAATCGAGGTTCCTCAGTGCACGCAGCGCTTGCAGCTTCTCGCCCTGCCACACCTCGGCAAAGCTTTGCTTATAAGCGTTGCCCAGCACAATGCCGTGGCAGCCGTCGCAGGGGTAGTAAATGCCCTCGGCATTGAGATTCATGCTGCTCTTGCCGATGTCGCACACCTTGGCTTCCGGGGTACAGCGCTCGGGGGAGGCCGGTGCTTTGTAGAATAAATCTCGGTGTTCGCACCAGACGCACTCCGTTTCCTCCGGAGAAAGGGCACAGGATTGATTCGAGCAATCGTGGTCTACCTGGCCGAAGATATCGCAATCCGGTATCAGGTGCATGCGGTGGGTCTTGGCAAACGCCAGCAACTCCGGCAGAGCGTGGCGATTCGCCTGCATGATGGGAGATGCCAGACGCACCGGCACGCCCGCTGCTTCCAGCGCCAGAATAGCGCGCATGGTCTTTTGCCATGAGCCGGGGATGCTGGTAATCTTGTCGTGTTCTTCCGCTTTCATGCTGTAGAGGGACACGTTCACGAACTGCGGCTGTACCTCCGCCAGAAATGACACCATCTCCGCATCGCAGCGCGTCAGATTCGACATCACGATGAAGTTAAGATTCAGACTTTTGGCATAGCGGATGAAACCGCGGAACTGAGGGTGCAGCATGCACTCGCCGCCGGAGAACATGACCGTCATACCCCCGGCTTCACGGAACTCTCGCAGCACACGCTGCCCCAACTCCAAGGGAAGAAAACGCGGCTTATAATCGGCGATGTAGCAATGAATGCAGCGCTCCGTGCACGCATTCGTCAAGTCGATATGCAGGGAATAGGGTAGAGCGTGGCGCTCATAAAAGGTACCAACGGGAAAAGGTTGCTCTTCTTTTTCTGCAAGCTCTGTAGGAGCCGGCGGTGCGTCTTTCTGCACTGTCATGGTCGGAGCAACCACATTTCCCACGCTGTCACAATTCAAAAACGTTGCCGCCGACAGCTCGGTATAAAAAGCTCGCACATCTTGGGCGACCTCCTGTGGCGGCAAAGCATATACCTTCGCCACTTCGGCCACAATCACGCCCAGCTCCTTTGCTTCCCCCTGTTCAATGGGTTTTAGAAAGCCCTGCGCATCTTTCAGAATACGGCATGCGTAGGTGCGCTTGTTCCAAAGCAGCGTCTCCTCCTCCGCATGGCGAAGGTAAGTGTGTTCATTCAATCTGAATTTCATAAAGGCTGAATCAGAGTTGCTGCGAGCTGATGATAAAACCAAGTTTTTCCGCTATTTTCACAAACTCATCGAAATTGATGAGCGATGTGCCACCACCACATTGGCTGGAGACTGCTATGGTCTCGCCGGATTTCAGGGCGATAAGCTCATCGTCTGCAATAAAATATCTCTTGGGGCGAGCATTCAAATCGACATTGCGGAGTTCCTCGAACCATCTCGGAGCAAATGTCTGCTTCAACTGCTCGTATGTGCAATCTGTTTCTTCCGCATAGCTTTTGACAACATAGAGCACCATGCGCCCTTTGCCCATGGGAGCAGTGCTATAACCTGCGGTATTTCGGCAAACGTACTTGGTGCGGTCTCGCTGATTGACTTTTTTACCCTGCTCCACAATGGCTCGGGCACTTTCCTGCACCTCCGGGGAAACATCCGGATCCTCCGAGATGGCTTGTGCGCATGCCAGCATCAGGGCAGAATTTTCCTCCCAGAACTTAATGAGAAGGTTGCGTTGTTGTTCATTCACGGCAATATAAAGAGATTCGGAATTAAAGTAGGATAGATGGCTTACGTATTCCCGCAACAAAAGGCGGGTGTACTCCGGCAGATTCTGTCTCTGCAACGCCGGAGATAAAATGAAATCCAGTATTTGCTGGTATTCAATGCGGATGAAATGGGTGTCCTTACAAGGTGAAGCATGCAGGGGGCTCAGGTATACAAAAATGGGGTAAAGCCCTTCTTCCTTCTGCGTACTGAAATGTTGATAATAGCGAATGGTCTGACTGTCTGTCTCGCTTGCATCGATTTTATTCTCTAGGACAATCTGTAACCGCTGTATTCCTGCCGCTTCTTGAGCTAATTCGATGCTTGCTACAATGTCCACGCGCCCATGCGGTGGGATGGAAACTTCCCGCTCTACCTTGGCTGTACGGATGATGTTCTTACCGGCCAAGATGGCATGCTGCAGAGCCTCCGGCAATTGCTGCTCCGGTGTGAGCCGGCACGCGGCCAACAGAAGCAGCAACTTTTGCAAGGCAAAATGCCCTAAATCATGGCTTTCTTCCGGGCTGAGCAACCATGCCAGAAAATTGCTGTGGCCGTTTTCCCTCCGTCCGACGCCCCAAATGTCCAATAGGGTCTTCCTGCTTATACGCTCCCGCAATGCGGCCGTCGTCGGGCTCTGGTGAAATTGCCGCATTTGTTGGATGATGGTGTCCATCTTTTAGGTAGTGAAGTAGGTAGAGTCGTTAGGCGGGGAATTCTCCCCGCCTAACGAGAGGGATGATCTTTGCTCATCTCAGAGCCCCACACATGCACCTGGCGTTAGTTGTAGTGCAAATTGGTCCCGTCGTAACCGGTGTATTTACGGGGCAACCGGCGACATAGGACTGAGTAGCCTCGCTGGAGGCGACGATTTCGGGCTTTTTGTAGCTCATAGTATTGTTTCTATTTGTTTGGGGTTATGATGTTGAGGCCGAAAGGCCTCCTTTCCTCGGGATGGAGGGAAGATGGGCGGGGGGCATGGGCGGCAGCGGGTCAAACATCGCTTTCCAGTTGAAGCAACCAGGCAGCCTCTTGGTTTCTGCGAGCATCGACCTTTCGGGCATGATCCCGAATGTACTGCAAGGCAGCCACATGCCAGTCTTGACGAAAGATGGCCTGAGCCGCGTTCGTCTTAGTCAGTCTTGATTCAGGAGAGATAGCGGCATCTTCTTCATCGAATGCAGCCACACATTTCGCCTGTGGATAATATTTGAAGACAAAGTAGTATTTTAAAAAGGTGCTGATACCGACAGTTCTCAGTTTTCTCAGCATGTTTTCATCGGGTGGTGTACACATCGTATTTTTGGGGGGTAGCAGGGGTTATGAGGGATTGACAGCATGTGCACGCAGAACCATATCGGCGGCTCTGATGAGGCCGTTCACCTCGGCCTGAATGGCAGCATCCGTATCAAGTTGGCGGAGAGCGGCGGTAGCGTAATAGTTTTCAACGTGTTGGCGGATTTTGTTATGAACGGCTTCCAGCGCTTTTTGTTCGTTGAGCTGTTGTTGTTTCCACGATTGGAGGAAGGCAGGCTGCTGAGCTTTGGGCTCACCCGGATTCAACTCATAAAAAGCGGCCAGTTTTTCATATTTCTTCTCCATGAGGAGGATATTTTTGCTGACGGTGAGGTACGACTCCCGGACTTGCATCCACTTGCTGTAGAGCAAGGGCATGCCGGATTCCGTAAATTGCAGGATATCGTCGGGGATGGGCAATGAGTCAACTTCATCATCGGCAACCGACACATGGCGAATCGGCTCGAGGTAGGAAGGAATAATTTTGTCTTTGTGATAAGCCTGCGTGTATGAAGTGACTAAATCAAAGGAAATGATCATCACAATCACCCCTATGAATGTGTAAATGATTTTCATAACAATGTTTATTTCATGTTTTCAACTTCCTGCATGACTTGTTGCATGATGCGCAACTCCTTGTTCACCTGATACTGAAAATCTGCAGCTACGCCCGGCCCACCGGGCAGCTCATTGACAAAGTTGAGCAAGACTTGCTCGAAGGCGCATTGTTCCAGCAGATTCAGAGAGGCATCCAAGCGACTGATTTGAGCATTCAAGCTTTGCAACTTCGTCTCCAATAATTTTTTACTCGCAGCATCCTGCACGTTGGCTGTCTTCTTCTCCAGCTCGCTCACCATCTCACGGATTTTGTCCTGTTGCTGTTTGATTTCAGCCGAAGCATCAGAAATACGCTCTGCTTCATCACGAAAATGCGTGGAGATGAGCCGCGCATCGTCCTCGCGGAGCATTTTCACAGCTTTTTGCTTCACCAGCTCATCGCTGAGATGAACCACATCCGCCATCCCCCACAAAAAAGACGCAATGAACAGACCAACGAAGCCTTTGCAAGCCAACTTCCAATTTCCGGACCAACAGTACTTAAAAGAGTAGTAAAAAAACGGCAGAGCCAGAAGATTTAAAATAGTGGAGATGGTACTCATAGCATGTAGAATAGGATAGTTAATGGTACAGCAGAGTGATTTCGAGAAGCTCAAAACGAGGCCAGATTCACATCAATGGCCGCTTGGGCGCGGTCGCAGTCTTGCTTGATGGATTCTTCCAGCTCGCGTGCGCGTTCCAAGCGCTCCGCCGATTCATCAGTCATCAGGTCATCCCCCAGCGAGCCCATGGCTTTGAGCGCCGCCACTTCGTCTTTCAGGATTTGAAGCGCAAGGCGTTTTTCTTCGAGCCCGGCCTGAAATGTCTTGAAAGATTCTTCCAACTTGGCTTCACGAGATTTGAATACCGCCACACGCTCGGCATACTTTTGACTTTCCCACTCTTTCATGACGGCCAGTTGTTCCTTGCCCTGAGCGCGGTATTGCTGCGCCTCTTCCGCCGCCTCGCTTGCTCGCCGTTCGTAGCTGATGCTAAGCTGCTTGAGGCGAATCCAGTTTTCCTTGCGCTGCCGCAGCTCTCGTTTATAAAGCTCCCATGCCACATCGGCCTTGCCCACCTGCTCTGCCAAGGCATTGACAGCGTTGTTTCGCATGACCTGCACGGTGGCTTTCTCCTGCTCATCGCAACTGAACAAAAGTGTGCAGCTCATGATGGCGCATAAGGTAAGAATATGTGTTTTCATGATGTGAGCGTACGTGGTGGTGTGCGAAGTCTGGTTGTATCTACCTTTGTCGGGTAATGAGAACTTGTGACTTCATATTATCGTATTTTGAGATGGTGTCAACACAAAAATGAGATTTTTTTTGAAGAAATTTGATAGACCTCCCTCAAAAAAACGCATAAGACATCCTTATCAACGGAAACTATGCGTGTTGCATCAAGCTCGCCCCTTCATCATGAACCAGATTACGGTGTAAATTTCCGTGAGATACACCTTACTTAAAATCTCTTTCTACGACACGCATGAGATAACCCCATATAAATTGACGGGTCACACATGTATGCCAAAATGGAGCGAGCGGAGCGCGGGGTTCGTTTCGCGTACAGCGGATGAACTTCTGCCGCGACGCTTGACAAGGCGGCGCTATATGGTACACTCCGTTGAGAAGGGGTGCTACGCACCGCGAAGCAGGGCCAAGAAAACACACAGACACTATCCGTGCAATGACCAATTCAGCACTACCGGAACGCACCGTCATGGGAAGCTGCGAGATACGCTCCGTATTGGGGCAAGGCGGGGGCGGCATCAGCTACTTGGCATACGACCGCGCATTGGAGCGGGAGGTGGTCATCAAAGAGCACTTTCCCATGGGGCTATGCCGGCGGCGGGAAGGCAGGGCGGAAATTGAGCCGCAAGATGATGAGATTTATACGCGTTCGCTGTCCGTCTTTTGTCGGGAGGCGCGGATTCTTGCGGGGTTGAATCATCCCAACGTGGTGAAGGTGCATGATATCTATGAAGCATCGGGCACGGCGTACATTGTCATGGAATACGTGGAGGGAAGCACACTGCGGGAATGGATGCAAAAGAAAGCGAGTGATGTGGCCGCCGTCAGCGCGTGTCTGGCACAACTGCTCCGCACGCTGCATTACCTGCACGGCAATAGTGTGCTGCACCGCGATATTAAGCCGAGCAATATCATCATCCGCGAGGATGAACAGCCCATCCTCATTGATTTTGGCTCTGCGCATCTGGGGACGGCCAACCACACCCTCACCCCCGTGGGTTCGCCCGGCTACGCAGCGCCGGAACAGTTCAGCCCCGGTGGTCGCGTGGGTGCTTGGTCCGATTTGTATGCGCTTGCCCAATGTATCTTGCACAATATACCGCAAGTGCACAAGAAGCTCTACCCGCAGTCCTTCCTGAAAGCGCTGCAAAAAGCAGCTGCTGCCGAAATCGGGCAGCGGTTCACAACAGCAGAGCAGTGGTTGGCCTGCCTGACCCCACCCCAAAGGAAAAGAATGGGCGTGCCGGGCATCGTGGGAATCGTGTTGGCAAGTGCGTTCTTGGGCGGGCTGATGTTGCACACCATGCATCAGCTGCGCGAGGAACCCGCCCCGATAAGCACGCCCCACCCCGAGGCTCTGCCGAATGCAACCGTCCAGCAACCCGCAGAGACCATTTCCCACACCCCGGAAACACCCGGCCTCCCCGGCACGCAGGCTACCGAAGCAGAAGCGCAGCTCCGCCCCGAGGCTCTGCCGGATGCAACCTACTATGAACCCTTGGAGGCCATGTTCGATACCCCGGAAACACCCACCGCCCCCGGCACGCAGGCTTCTGAAGCAGAAGCGCAGCTCCGCCCCGGTCAGTGGCGGGGTTACATCACGCATCCCCGGCAGCAGAAAGACCCCCTCGTGCTCTCCGACGGAACCGTTGTCTACGATCCCTCCGGCAAGCATGGCCCCAACGATGCGTACTTGCTGGATTACATCGAGTATGTCATGTCAACTTTCGAGAGTTCGTATCGCGTATACCTGAGGACTATCAAGTACGAAAATCTTTCCGACAAGGAGAAAGAAGAGATGATGCGTGAGCTGAAAGAAAGCTACGAAAGGCAACTCCGATACCCGCCACCTCCGCATTGGGCACCGATCTATCAACAGGAGGCACAGCGCCGTAAGGTGAGACAGCAAAATTGACAGGCAAACATGCAAGCTGTTTTAAACTTGCTTTCGCATGAAGCGTTTTTTATAATGTGGGCGCATATAAATCAGAACCTTTTTCATGTTTGCATCCCGAACCGCATATATATCAATCATTTACTTATTCATACCCATCCTCATGTGGGTGCTGGGTTGGTGCCAATGGTGGATTGCAGCCCCCATTGCACTTCTCGTTACGTGGGGTATATGGCGGTTGTGGCCCGATGTCAGGCATAGCTACGCTCAATCCGTGGCAATTCCATGGTGGGGGTGGGGTCTTCTGCTTCTCTATGCAGCAGGTTGTGTTTTCCTCTGCGGGTTTGATGGTCGGGTGCAGCAATCGTGGGATTTTATCGTGCGCAATCCGCTGTATGCGCATCTGATAGGGCAGGCTTGGCCCACACAACTGACAGATGGCGGCATTGTGGTGTACCCAATGCAATTTTGGCTTGTGCCTGCCGCCCTCAGCAAATGCTTACCCACAGCTTCTACCTTCTTCCTCCAGCTATGGGTATTGCTGGGGCTCACGCTGGTGGGTATCAATATCTGGCAGGTGTTGGGCAAGTGGCGTACGCTCATTCTACTGGGGGCTATGCCTATATTTGCTCCGCTCACGCATGTGGCGGATGATGTACTGAACGTCATTTTATGGCAAGATGCCTTTTTTTCCGTTCATTTTCGTTTGCTCAGTCCGCTGACGCAAATGCTCAACACCTTTCATTTTTATGTTGTAGGGTGCCTTGTGCTCTCCCTGCTGGTGGCCAGGCAACCGAGCTGCCCCGTCATGGTGGTCCTCACGGTGGCGTTGGCTATCATGCACCCCATGTTGGCGGTCATACTGTTTCCCTTGGTGCTGTATCAATATGTGCGCACATGGAAAAGAGAGGGGTATACCTGGCGCGGGGTGATATGGCATCCTGTCTTGCCGGGAATGGTATGTGCCGCTGCGATGGCTGGTATTTTTTATGCCTCCAGCACGGGCTCAGAGCTGTGTTTGGTTTTTGATGCACCCCATGCCAAAGGGTATAGTGCAGAATATATCAGTGCTTTTGCTATCGGGGCGCTGCTCAATATCATCCCGCTGTTGTTTGCATGGTACTACAGCCGCCGGGGCATTCTTTTGTACCTTGCCGTCTGTATTCCGCTACTCACCTTGTTTTGGATGGGGCAGGACAACGGTATCAGCGAGTGGTGGTACAAGTATTCCGTTGCGTATGCATTTGTTCTCTTGCTCTCTCTTTTGACGGTATGGGAAAAAACAAGCGTGCGGATAGGGTTGTGCCTGCTCTTACTGGCCTCGGGGCTCTCATTCCTGCGAGAGCTTGATAAAAAAACGCTGTTCCCTGCTGCCCGCGCCTGTTTTGCAGCTAACCCGCAGTTCATACAATCTCAATATGCAGATATGAACGAAGTAGATAGCAAATTGCGCAAACAATTTGTATCAGAACACCTGTTGTGCCCGGCTGTGTTTCGCCACTCCGTTTCCGAACAGGTAAAACGCTGAGCCCCTCACAAAAAAACGGCTGCGGTGAAGCAGCCGTTTTGATAAGAGAGTGAGCTTGCGGGCTCTTTATTCCCACTCGATGGATGCCGGGGGCTTGGTGCTCACATCGAACAGCACGCGGTTGATGCCCTTCACCTCGTTGAGAATGCGGTTGGATGCCTCGCGCAGGAGGTCGTAGGGCAGCTGCACCCAGTCGGCGGTCATGGCGTCCTCGGAGACGATAGCGCGCAGATTGGTGGCAAATTCGTAGGAGCGTTCGTCGCCCTCCACGCCCACGGTCTTCACGGGGATAAGACCGGCGTATGCCTGCCAGCACTTGTCGTACCAATCCCACTTGCGGAGGGTGCCGATGAAGATGGCATCGCACTCGCGGATGATGTCCAGGCGCTCTTTAGTAACCTCGCCGGGGCAGCGCACGGCCAAGCCGGAGCCGGGGAAAGGATGGCGCCACAGGATATCATGCGAGATGCCCATGGAAGCGCCCAGTTCGCGCACCTCATCCTTGAAGAGGAAGGCAAGCGGCTCAATCACCTTGCCCTCTTCCTGCATCTTGAGCACGCGCTCCACGCGGTTGTGGTGGGTCTTGATAACAGAGGCCTTGCTCTTGGCGTTGGAGGCGCTTTCAATCACGTCCGGGTAGAGAGTCCCTTGGGCCGACATCTCGGCATCGCCCACGGCATCCCAGAGCACATCGATGAAGAGGTTGCCGATGATGCGGCGCTTCTTCTCAGGGGCGGTTTCACCGGCCAGAGCATCCAAGAAGCGTTGGGCGGCATCCACCGTCTCAATCTTCACGCCCATACGCTCGAAATTGGCCTGCACTTCCTTAGCCTCATCCTTGCGCAAAAGGCCATTATCCACAAAAATGCAGCGTACGTTCACGCCGGCCTCATGCAAAAGCACGGCCAACACCGTGCTGTCCACACCACCGGACACACCGCACACAACCTGCTTATCACCCACCTTAGCG
>JAFQGD010000039.1 GCA_017398355.1 Akkermansia sp.
CCCCCTACAGGCCTTCGGTGGCTTTGTCAGGCGTCTTGTCGGACGATAGGTCCCGCGAGACCCGTCTTCGCTTCCACGGAGCTACGCCGAGGCAGGGTAGATCGCCGCCAGGGTTAATGAAGAGCCGCAAGGAGAAATCCTTGCGGCTTTTCGCGTTAAACGGGTGGCATCAAAAACAGGGCAGGGTATTGTCCACCTACCATCTTCTCAGGTTGATTCGCAGGCCCCCCGTGGCCTGCTCACCCCTCCGGGGCAAACGCATCCTGCGGAAGCGTTTGTCTAGCCGCCCTCCGAGCCCTCGGGCGTCTTGTCTCAGGCCCGCCCCCCGAGCCTTCGCCCCTAGCGGGGCAAACACTCCCTGCGGTCGCGTTTGGTGCGCCAAGGATGGCGCGTGAAAGATGCAGGTGGGGCGCCCGCATGTGAAATTCTTGCCCGCAGGGGCTGCGAGCGAAATACGGCGTGCCGCCGCGTGAAATAGCCAAGCAAGCTTGGATGTTAGATAGGTAGAAGTTTGCGGTAATACGAAATAATCAAGAAAAGTGAAAAAAGCGGTTGCAATCATACACGTGTGATAGTATACTGTTCGCAGATGCTTGAGAACGTGTTATACATTGTGCTGGCGTATTTGATTGGTTCTGTGCCATTCGGGTATCTGGCCGGGAAGCTGAATGGGATCGACCTTCGGGAGCATGGTTCCAAGAATATCGGCGCTACGAATGCCGTGCGTGTGCTCGGTAAGAAGTGGGGTATTCCTGTTTTTATTTGCGATTTTCTGAAGGGGTACTTACCTTTATACATTGTCATTCAGATATTGGGTGAGGGTAAATGGGCACTTACTGAGTTTTCATTGGACTCGATGCTTTGGGTGCTGGGCGTGATGTTTGCACTCATTTTGGGGCATACATTTACCTGTTTCTTGCATTTTAAGGGAGGTAAGGGGGTTGCCACGACGGGTGGTTGTTTGTTTGCGCTCTCTCCCATTATAGGTTTGTCTGCATTGCTGACTTGGATTTTGATGATGGTACTGACGCGCTATGTGTCTCTTTCCAGCATGGTGGCGGGGTTTGCCATGATGGCAGCAGCCGGGTATGAGTTTTGGTGGGCAGATGGCGTGTTGTCCGGTGCGGATATTACGTTGTTGAGCTTGCTGATGATAATTTTTGTGTTGGTCGTGTATAAGCACCGCGCGAATATCGTGCGTCTTTGCCATGGTACAGAACCGAAAGCCTTTACGAAACGTTGATTTATGGAACAAACTTTCAAGAAAACATCCATCATTGGTGCAGGTGCATGGGGTACGGCGCTTGCTTTGACTGCGTCATATAATGGTGGAGATGTTGTCCTTTGGACATATTTGGAAAAGGAGGCTGCAGCAATCCGCGAAACGCGCCGAAGTTTGGTGGCTGCTCCCGATGCTAAGGAATTGCCGGAAAACGTGCTGGTGACGAGCAAGTGGGAAGATGTGGCGGGATCCGATTTGGTGATTGTGGTGGTGCCTAGCGTGGTGATGCGCAGTGTGGCGCAGAGTTTGAAGGATGTGGGGCTTGCTAAGAATGCTGCTGTGGTGAGCTGTACAAAGGGGATTGAGAAGGATACCAACCTGCTCATGACGGAGATTTTAGCAGAGTATCTTACATGCCCCATAGGTGCGCTTTCCGGGCCGAACCATGCAGAGGATATTGTGATGGAGCAACCCAGCCTGACCCTCGTGGGCTTTGAAGATATTGAGATTGCTTCTGCTGTGCAACGCCGCCTTAATACACCTTATCTGCGTATTTACACGACTTCGGATGTGGTGAGCATGCAGCTGGGTGGCGCGATGAAGAATGTGTATGCTTTGGCTAGTGGTATTTGCGCGGGATTGGGTCTGGGCGATAATGCACGCGCCGCCTTGGCGACACGAGCATTGGCTGAGATGACTCGCATGGGTATTGCTCGCGGGGGCAGTATGGATACGTTTATGGGGCTTTCCGGTATGGGTGATTTGGTGGTGACGTGTTATTCTGAGCATAGCCGAAATCTGACTGCCGGGCGCATGATTGCACAAGGGGTGCCGGTGTCGGAATGCCAGCAGCGCATAGGGCAGGTGGTAGAAGGGATTCCGAATACGCTTTCGACCTATCAGCTGGCGCGCAAGCTTGGGGTTCGCACTCCGCTGACGGATGCTGTGTACGATATCATCTATAATGCTAAATCGGCGCGCCTTGCCTTGCAGGAGCTCATGACGCGTGATTTGCGCATGGAAAATGTGAAAGATTAAACTCTTTTCAAAATTAAGAGCCCCGGTGGAAATAGGAAATACCACCGGGGCTTTTTCATTGAATGAGATATGACGTTATTCTTTCTCGCTTAGGATAATTTCAGCAATGCGGAGGGTGGAACCCTCCTTGGCTTTTTTGCGCATTTTGATTTTAGAATCGGGGAAGGCGAGTTCTACGGCATCAACCGATTCGTTTTTGCTCTTGGAATAAGCAGTTTTTTCACCGTTGTTGGTGGTATATTGCTTTTCAGATTCGCCTGCGTCTGTGGCTTTGCCTTCGAGGATGCGAACTTGGGTGTCGAAGAAGACGCTCCAGCGTTTGAGGTAATACTGCCCCATCATTTCAGCAAATTGGCGGTGGGAGTAGTCATTGAGCAGACCAATATCCGGTCGCCAGGTACTAAAGAGTTGGAGCATGCTGCGCTGTATCAGTTTTTTATCCTCTTCGGTAGTGCCTCTGTTGAGCGCGCCTTGCATGTAGCGGCCCAAGATGAAATCATTTGAGCTGTTGAGCAAGAGGGCGCTTTGCCGAATATAGCCTAAGAATTTATTTTTTTGTTTGATAAAGGCAGCTTTTTTCTTTTCATCAAAAGCTTGTTTACAAGCGGGAAGTTGTTCTCTCATGCGATCGGAGAGAATCTGACGGCAAACGTCAACGAGGTCGTAGCAGAAGGTGGAGGATGTGTCTAATTTGTATTTTTTCCCGAACTTCAGCAGGAGTTTGCCTGCTTCAACGAGGTCGCTTGGGTCGTAATACACCTCTCCTGCGGACCAGGTAGATGCTTTTTGAGCTTGCAGGGAGGGGCGAGCACATGCGATGTTTTCAACGCAGCCTTCGCGTTGTTTATTGGGGTTATAGACAGAATTAGCCAGTAAATCCAAGGCCTTGAGGATGGTATCATCCGTATGGCCATAACGAGCCATAGCATACTCATTGAGGAAGGCTTTTC
Organism: Akkermansia sp.; assembly: GCA_017398355.1. Lineage (GTDB taxonomy): Bacteria > Verrucomicrobiota > Verrucomicrobiia > Verrucomicrobiales > Akkermansiaceae > Akkermansia. The sequence goes on from JAFQGD010000039.1 coordinate 3,211, forward strand.
GGTCTATAGGGCCTCTGTTGTTCATGCGTTCATAGAGAAGTGCGTAATACAGAGGGTTTGTTTCAATGCCTTCAGAGAGTAGCCCGATACCTTGAGCCCCGGCAACATCTCCGGGCATTTTTTCAAGTAGTTCAAAGCCACCGTACATGCCTTGCTTACCACCGAAATTCGCGAGCTCGCACCATACATAGGGACGCCCCTGAAAATCTTTTTTCAGTTTTTGATTGGCGGCCATGTTTTTGTTGAGCGCCAAGATGACAGTTTGCTTGGGATCTGTGCCTTGGAGGAGGCGGGGTTCCGGGTTGTGCCCCCAAGCTTGGATGAGCCAGTATGAGCCGGGGGATGCTTCTTGCATGGCTTTTTGGACAGCCTGTGCTGCTTCTGTGAGGGGGGTGTCTCCTTTTTTGCCTCCTTCATGGAATAGGTCTCCACCGTAAGCTTTGGCTGCAGTTCCGTACACTTGGTGCAAGTGTTTATACCAGAGCTTTGCATACTGCGGGAACGCCGGAGCCGTGGGTTGCAGGATAGCCGGTCTCTCATAGCCACACCACTTGCCTTGGGGGAGTATTTTGCCGTCTACTCCGGCTTGAGGAAAATCATGGGGCAAGAAGCCGACGTAGCCTTGTAATACGGGTTCCATGCCGAGTGTTTTCATGTGTGATACAATGAACTTGCCAAGTTCGGCTTCACTGTCGATGAGAGATTGAGGCAGAGGGCCACCTTCGCCTTCTAAGTTGCCCATGTTCCACCAAGCGGCGTGAGACGGGGCGGGGATGAATTTGGCGATTTTATTTTCGGGGTATTCCAGTTCTTTTAGAAAGCCTTGCCAGACTTTTTCGAGCCCGGAGGTGACCAGTACATATTTGAAGCCGTTGAGTGCAAAGCGATCTATTTCTTTTTCCCATTTTTTCTTATCCCAGTGCGCACAGCTGTAGCTGAGCGTGCAGTAATTGAGCGCGTAGTTGAAGGGAAGCGTTTCCGGGACGGTGATGTCTTGCTGAGGTAAGATGAAACCGGAGGGGGTGAAACGGTCTCCATTCCAAGAGAGGTGAACCAGTGCAATTTTGCGCAGATAATAGCCATATCCTCGTATACATTCCAACACACTGGGAGCTGTAATTTGAATCTGCTGACCGTTGGGCGAAATGATGGGAGACTTTATTGTGGTATCAAGCTTGAATGTTACTTTGTCTACCCATTGAGGGGTCACTCGCTTGACTAGCTCCACGGCCGGTTGAATGGCGGTATCTTGTGCGCTTGCGGTATAGCAGACTAACGGAAGTGAACAGATGCCTAATAGGGATATGGTCGAAAAATTCATTGTTGTTATACGGTTAGAAGAAAGCGCCCGTACCGGATGCGATTCAGGGACGGGCGCTTGGAAGTTGTTTGATGGGTGGAGGACTTATTTCCAAGAACGGATGTTGGAAATGTTATCCTCGTTTTCCTGGTCGTTGGTCAGGCCGTTGCCGAGACCATCTGCTCCCAGTGAGAAGATGTCGAAGTCCGGGTTGATGCCACGACCGACTTTACCTTTATCATCGGCCAACTCGCATCCGAGGCGGTAGCGGTAGGGCTTGCCCCACGGGTCGAAGATGAGATAGTATTTCCCCTTGATGCGGGCACCATCTGCCTTGGCGGTGATACGCTTTTTGACGACGGGGATACCCTCCATCTGTTCGCCGGATTTGGTGTCTACGATGACGAGAGTTTCGCAGTAGGGCATACGCGTTATGCCTGTACCCTTTTCTTTGTCGGGTTCACCATCGTTGTCTTCATCGCAGGAGAGGGCTTCATAGAGTATGTGGGAGCTCCATTCATCACCACGGCCATAGGGGCACACATCCCCATTGTCTGCGCGATAGGCATTGAGACCTGCTTCCATCTGCGCAATTTGGGTTTGCGCAGTGCTGCGGAGCTGACGCCCTTCAATGAGGGATTTTGCTTCCCACACACCGGCGGCTAAGAACGCTAAGATGGCAATCACGATGAGGATTTCCATGAGCGTAAAGCCACCTCTGTAGTATGTTTTGGCAAGTTTCATGACCTTACACGTTCTTGATGATTTCCATCATGGGCATGAACATGGCGAGTACGATGCCACCGACAACCACTGCCAAGAACACAATCATGAGCGGTTCGAGCATGGCGGTAAGGGCTGTTACGGAGTTGTCCACCTCTTCATCGTACACTTCTGCCACTTTCATGAGCATGTCGGGAAGCTGACCTGTTTCTTCACCCACATCGACCATGGAAATCATCATCGGGGGGAAGATGGGGCAGGTGCTCATCGGGGTGACGATGGATTCACCTTCGCGGACGGAATCATGAATCTTTGTCACGGCATCTGCTACGAGGACGTTGCCGGCGGTATCGCGGGTAATGATAAGAGCCTGCAGAATGGGTACACCGGAGGAGACTAGTGTACCAAAGGTGCGGGAGAAGCGAGCCACGGCGTTTACCTTGGTGAGCTGGCCAATCTTGGGGACTTTGAGGATGAATGCATCAACCACTCGCGCACCCTTGGGTGTGCGTTTCCAGAAGGAAACACCAACGCAGGCCAGGAAGATGACGCCAATGGCAACGACTGCATTGGGAACAAAGGGAATAAGGCCATCGTTCATGCAGTTATCCGAGAAGTTGAAGACGAACTGGGACAGGGCGGGTAGCTCCATGTTCTGGCCTTCGAACATTTCTTTGAACTTGGGTACGATGACGAGCATGAGGAAGATAAGAATACCCACGGCAATCACCATGATGATGAGCGGGTAAACCATGGCAGATGTAATTTTGCCACGGAGTTTGTTCGCCTTTTCCTGATATTCGGCCAAGCGGCGGAGCACAACTTCCAGTACACCGCCGATTTCGCCGGCCTTCACCATATTGACGAAGAGGCGGTTGAACATCTTGGGATATGTGGAGAGCGCTTCCGAGAAGGTGGAGCCACCTTGCACTGATTCACTCAACGCCGTGATGGTGGCGCGGAGATTGGGGTTGGGTTCCTGCTTGCTCAATACATTGAGACTCTGAAGAAGGGGAAGACCGGCATCAATCAGCGTAGCAAGCTGGCGTGTAAACACCATTAACTCTTTTTGCTTGATGGAAGCACCGGCTTTGCCTTTGCCGCCTTTGGCTTTCTTCTTGGCTTTGCCTTTCTTGGATTCTTTGGCTGCCGTGGGGCGTGCGCCTTTTGCGGCTTCTTCACATTCGCGCAAGAGCAGGCCTTGTGCACGCACCATCTCCATGGCTGCCATTTTGTTGTCAGCTGAGATGATGCCGGTTTTCTCTACGCCGTTCTGGTCGAGCGCGGTATATTTGAAATTAGGCATAATAGTAAGGTGAGTTCAGGAAAATTGTTTAGTGTATGTTTATAGGATAGCAGATGCGAGGTGAAGCGTCAAGTTATTAGGTGTATTTCAGCACTTCTTCAATGGTGGTGTTGCCTTCAAAGATGTTTTGGATGCCGTCTTCTCGCAGGGTGCTCATGCCCAGCTCAATGGCTTTTTGCTTCAGCACGATGGATGGAACGTTTTGGGTGATGAGTTCTTTGATGGGATCGGTAGCATTGAGAAGTTCGTGGATACCTTTACGGCCTTTGTAGCCAGTATTGGCGCATTTATCGCAGCGGGCACCGGTAAAGAATTGCTGCTGGCCGATAAGTGCCGGATTGATTCCCAATTGATTGAGTAGTGTATTGGAGGGTTTATAGGGGGTTTTGCAGTAGGGGCAGATTGTGCGAACGAGTCGCTGTGCCAGCACGCCAAGGATGGTGGCGGAGAGCAGGAAGGGTTGCACTCCCATATCGATGAAACGCGTAACTGCGCCGGCGGCATCATTGGTGTGTAGAGTGGACAGAACCAAGTGACCCGTCAGGGCTGCCTGAATGGCAATTTGTGCGGTGTCCTTATCTCGAATTTCACCTACGAGGATGCGGTCCGGGTCTTGACGGAGGAAGGCTCGGAGAACGCGGGGGAATGTCACCCCGATAGCTTCGTTGATAGGTACTTGGACAATGCCGTCAATGTCGTATTCCACCGGGTCTTCTGCGGTGAGAATCTTGGTGTCCTCTGTGTTGATTTCTCGCAGTGCCGCGTAGAGTGTCGTGGTTTTACCGGAACCGGTGGGCCCTGTCACCACGAAGATACCGTTGGGTTTGTTGACGGTGTCGATGATGTATTCGTGAAGTTCGGGTGCGAGGTTGAGGTTGTTGAGGTCGAGGCTCACGCTGTTGCGGTCAAGCACACGCATTACGACAGATTCACCATACTGGGTGGGCAGGGAGTTGACACGCATATCCACGCTTGCTTGACCCAGTTTCATCACGATGCGGCCGTCTTGCGGTACGCGGCGCTCCGCAATGTTCATGCCGGCCATCACTTTTACGCGGGAAATAACCGGATTGGCCAAGTGAACGGGGGGAGGAGCCATTTCATACAAGGCACCATCTACGCGGTAGCGAATCTTGAATTCCTTTTCAAAGGGTTCTAAGTGAATATCAGATGCCTTTTCTTTAATGGCTTGGGTGATGACCAGATTTACGAACTTGATCACCGGTGCCGCATTTGCTTCATCCATGCCGTCTTGGCTACCTACACTCATGTTGTTGAGCTCGGAGAGCAAGTCGCCCATGGCCGCATCTGCACCGCCATAGCATTCTGCAATGCGGGCCCGTACTTCGTAATCTGCTGCCACATACAGGTAGATGTCTTGCCCGGTAGCCACCCGTAAGTCGTCTACCGTCTGCGGATTCAACGGGTCTTCCAAGCAAACATACAGGCCTTCGCCATCGCGATATTCAATGGGAATGGCCCCCAGTAAACGTGCTTGCGCCGCAGGAATCATTGCCAGCAAATCCGCAGGGGGGACGAAGCCTTCCAGTTGAATGTACTGAGCCCCTACTTCAGTGGCGATGAGGCCCCAGAAATCTTCCGGGGCATCAATGATGCCGAAATCAATGAGAGTCTCCCACAGTTCCTTGCCGCTATTAGACATTTCCTCCTTGATTTCCTTTGCCAAGGAGCGGTCTACCATGCCATTGTTGATGAAAACATCAAGTGTTACATCAGTATCCATAATATGAAAGAGAGGTGAGTGGTGAGAGATAGGGGTTAGCTGGCATCGCCGGTGGTGACGCGGATGACTTCATCGGCCGAAGTGCGACCGGCCAGAACCTTGCGGATGCCGTCTTCTCGCAGGGTGCGCATGCCAAGTTCTCGTGCTCGCTTGCGGAGCTGAGCGGAGGTGAGGTCGGAGTTGATGAGACCACGCACATCATCCGTTACTTGGAAGATTTCGAAGATGCCCATACGCCCCTTCATGCCCTTGCCGCGGCATTTGTCGCATCCGCCGGGTCTGGGGACTTTGACCGGACGCGAAATGTCGATACCGAGGGTTGCTGCCTGTTTGGGGGTAAGCTGGCCATCCAACTTACAGGAGCACAAGCACCGGCAGAGACGCTGTGCCATAATGGCACGCACGGCAGATGCGATGAGGAAGCGGTCCACGCCCATATCTGCCAAACGAGCGACGGATGAGGGGGCGTCGTTGGTGTGCAGGGTGGAGAGGACGAGGTGACCGGTCATGGCAGCTTGGATGGCGATGGCAGCGGTTTCCCCGTCTCGGATTTCACCAATCATGATGATGTTGGGAGCTTGGCGCAGCATGGCTCGAAGTGCTGCTGCGAAGGTCATGCCAATTTCGGTGCGAATCATCACTTGGTTGATGCCGGAGAGCTCGTATTCAACGGGGTCTTCGGCGGTGATAATCTTTTTATCCGGTCGATTCAAGTGATTGAGGCAGGCGTACAGGGTGGTTGTTTTACCGGAACCGGTGGGACCGGTAACGAGAATCACGCCGTCGGGCAGGGTGACTAAGCGGTCAAAGGTCGCTTCATCGTCGGTAAGGAAGCCGAGCTGCGGCAGACCGAGGGCCAAAGCGGATTTGTCAAGAATACGCATGACCACAGATTCACCGTGGTTGGTGGGAACTGTACTTACACGGAGGTCGATATGTGAGCCATCTTTCAAATCCAGCTCAATACGACCGTCTTGAGGTACGCGCTTTTCGGCGATACTCATGGTGGTACTCATCACCTTGAGACGCGCAACGATGGGGCCGAGAAGCTTTTTGGGGTGGTTGGCAACCTCTACCAGTCGACCGTCAACACGGAAACGGATGCGCACGCGGTCTTCCATGGGTTCAATGTGGATATCGGATGCGCGCATGGTGTGGGCATCATTAAACATGGTGTCAACCAAGTCAATGATGGGGGACTCTGTGTCTCCCTTGGCGTAAGTTTTCTTTTCCGGGTAGTATTTGGCAATGGCCTTTTGCAATTCAGCCTCGGAGGCCACAAAGAAAGCCACGTCACGACCCAAGAATTGGGGCAGGCTGTCCAATGTCTCCATGGCGAAAGGGTCTGAAATGGCAACCTGGAGGGAGAATCCGTCATCCCCGATGGGAAGGAAGCCCACGCGACGCGCAATTTCGCCGTTTACGCTGGCAATAATGGAGGGATCCACCTCGAATTGGGTTAAATCCACAAACTCCATGCCGGAATTGACTGCTGCAACCTGAGCGATATAATCGCCGGTCATGTAACCGTTGTTGATGAGGTATTCAACAACACTATCCATGGGGGAAAGCTGCTCGCGTATGGCATCAAGAGTGCCGAAGTCTACAGCTCCGGCTTCTACCAGCAGGTCCAGAAGGTAATTTTCGTTCGAGTACACGGGAGAAAACGAGAGGTTTAAGCATTTCGGTACACGGTGAGAGAATCCGTGCGTCCGTTCATTACTCTACACCAAGAAGGCGCTCCCGTCAACCACGCATTTTGTAAAAATCCCCATTTTTGTAGCGTTGAAATATAAAAAATCCGATTAGCAAACAGTATTTGCGAATAGGATGGAGAAAATCAGGGTGCGTAGTTTGCCTTTTTGGTTGCAATCTCGGGCTGAGCAGGGTAGAATGGCGGGCGTTATGTGCAACGCAAAAAAAGAACTTTTGGATATATTGTTGACAAAGTCTATCAAGACAGGGCATTTCATCTTGGCCTCCGGCAAGGAGAGTGATATGTACTGTGATTGCCGCGTGACGGCATTGGATGCACGCGGAGCCAATCTGATAGGTGAAGTGGGTTGGAAGCTTGTGCAGGAGGAGATTCTCCCCAAGTACCCCACGGCTGTTTCCATAGGTGGCATGACGATGGGTGCAGATCCCATTTCTCTTGCAATCGGGATGTATTCTGCATCTGCGGAGACTCCGCTCAAGGTGTTTACGGTGCGCAAGGAGGCTAAGGACCATGGCCGAGGTAAACGAATAGAAGGGAATTTTGAAGCTGGGCAAGATGTCATTGTGGTGGATGATGTGATTACCACGGGTGGCTCGACAATTAAGGCAATTGATGCTATTGAAGCAGAGGGTGGCAAGGTGGTAGCCGCCTTGGTGTTGGTGGATCGCGAGGAGGGTGGCCGTGAGGCCATTGAGGCCCGTGGTGTACAAGTGTATCCTATGTTTACCCGCGCCACCATATTCGGTGCCAAGTGAGCACAGAATCTATGCTGCCGGTAATAGCAGGTGTGGAGGGAATCCTTCTGACGGAACGCGAGCGGGAGCTTTTCACCCGCCTGCAGCCGGCAGGTTATATTCTTTTTTCTCGCAACATCACCGATTACGAAATCGCAAGAGAGCTGACGGATGATTTGCGGGGATTGACCCAGGGGCCGGATGCCCCTATTATTGCTATTGATCAAGAAGGCGGGCGGGTTGTGCGCACGGCCGGTATCGATGTGTGCTTGCCATCAGCATCTGCGCTGGCGGCAACCCGAAGCGAGCATACCATTACTCAAGCTGCGTACTATAATGCCCAGTGTCTATACACGCTTGGTGTAAACACGAATTTTGCACCGGTTTTGGATTTGGGCTCCAAGCGATTGAATGCCTTGCCCGGTCGCTGCTGGGGTGATGAGACGCAAGAGCTCATTTCGCGGGCGGGAACGTGGAATAGGGCTTTGCTTCGCCGGGGTATCATGACCTGTGGCAAACATTTCCCCGGTATGGGGGCTGCAGGAGAGGATCCGCACTTTTCTCTTCCTACCATCAAGGGAACGAGAGAAGATTTTTTGGCAGAAGCAACAATACCGTTCACTGCCTTGATGCCGGAGCTGCCATCGTTGATGATTGCACATTTGATGTTGCCGGATATTGATGATAAGTTGCCCAGTTCGCTATCTCCTGCGTTGGTTCAAGATTTTCTGAGAACCCAGTTGGGGTACGATGGGGTGGTGTTTACGGATGATTTGTGTATGGGCGCAATAGCAAACAAGTATACACCTGCACAGTCTGCTCCATTGGCATTGTTGGCCGGTTGTGATTTGCCGTTGGTTTGCCACGATGTTGTAGAGCATTTGGAAGATATCGCAACTGCCGTGGCAGCATTGCCGGCGGGCATTTTGCAGGAAGTTGAACGCCGTGTGACAAGATTTAGAATCATGCTTTCCACTTTTGAGCCTATGCGCTTTATAGAATGGCGTGATTATTTGAAGGATGTGGCGGCCTTTACCGCTAGTGTGCCGGAGGTTGATCCTTCTGCGCCTTCCTCCCCGGTGTTTGATTATTGAATGCGCCCGGCAGATATTTTATGGGTCGGCAGGGGAATAGCAGTATCCCGCAGCCAAGACAGGTGAGTTGTGGTGATGAATATCTGCCCGTCCGCAGGTAGGGTGTCGAGTAATGCCCTCCTGCGATTAGGGTCCAGCTCACCGAAAATATCATCTATAAATATGATGGGTGGGAACCCGGTTTCTTCTCGCAACATACCGGATTGTGCTAATAAAAGGGCTGTTGATAAGGTGCGTTGCTGGCCTTCGGAAGCAAATGTAGCAGCGGCGGCTCCGGCAATGTGAAGGTGAAAATCATCCCTGTGGGGACCCACGGTGGTATGGCCGGTTCTTTCGTCATCTCCTGTTGAGGCCTCCAAGGCAGACATTAAGTCAAGCTCGGTGGAGGGGGCGTATTGCAGGTCAACTTGCTCTGCCTGACCGGAAATTTGCATGTGTAGATGTGTAATGTGGGGCTGCAAAAGCCGGAGGAGTTGGTTGCGCAATTGGATGAGTAATTCTCCATGCGTGGCCATGACCGCTGCATAACTTTGCAATGCGGCACGGGTGCGGCGCGGGTTGCGCAGCAGCATGTTTCGGGCTTTCAACGCTTTTCGGTATGCCAGCAGAGCTGCGCGATAATGTGGGTGCCACTGGCTTCCCAGAAAATCCAGATATTTGCGTCTTTCCTCGGCCGTTCCGTTTACCAATGAAATATCCCCGTTGCTTAGCCATACAACAGGGGGTGCTTCGGCCAAAAAATCCGCATAGTCGCGACAGGGCATTCCATCTATATGCAGGCTGAGCTTGCGGGCTTCCCATGTCATTCGCCGCGTGCCTAAATCGGTATCAAGTGAAATGCCGAAGCCACTACAGCCATGGGCAACGAGCGGTTCCATGCGAGTGGTACGTGGTGAATGCAGGGTGAGAGCCAAACATATGGCTTCCATCAAGCTTGTTTTCCCTTGTGCATTATTACCCAACAAAACGGCACCTTCCGGCGGTATTTCCCAGCGAAGTGCCGGGTAACACCGGAAGTTCATCAGGCGCAGGGTAGCGAGCATGCGTTAGCAGGTCGTTGGCAAGGCGCGTATGGCATCCATCACCTTTTTGCCGATGGCCAGTTGGCCGGCGCGGCCCCTAGCACTCAACTCTTCCTTGGTGAACTCAATGGGGTCTCCAATGGTGATTGTGATGGGCTTGAAGCGTAATTTACTGCTGTGGATAGGAAGACAGTCATAGGCCCCATCAATACGAAGAGGTTGGATGGGGACCCCCTGTAGGCGCCCCAGAATAAGCCCGATGCCGGGCATGGCATCGTGGATTTGGTTGTCCTCGCAGCGGGAGCCTTCCGGGAAGATGATGATGCGACCTCCATTCTTCACCAAGCGAAGCACTTTGAGGATGCTGCCGGGGTCCGGTTGCTCTTGGTCGATGGGGATGACATTGCAGTAGGGAAGAATAGCACCCAAGAACGGGTTGTCGAACAATGTCTTGCGAGCCAAGAAGTGGATACCCGTAGAGGTGAAAAGCTGCCCAATCATGGGCGGATCCAAGAAACTCTGGTGATTCATCACATAGATGCAGGCCCCATCCTCAATCAACTTTTCGCGGTTGATGACTTTGAGTTTGAAAAAAGCCTGTGCAACGCCTTGTGTAAGGCGAAGGATGATGAAGTAAAGGGGATTCATGGTGCGCATGGCAAGTATGGGGAGCAGGGGTTATGCGTTTGCTTCAAGTTTGGCGCGAATGTCTGCCACAACTTGTGCTACGACTTGTTCAATTGTTAAATCAGAGGTGTCTACCAAGGTAGCATCTTCTGCTTGCGTGAGGGGGGCGCAGGCACGGGCGGAGTCTTTGCGGTCTCGCTCTGCGATGGAGTCTGTGAGCCCCTGCGCGGCGCGGCGCGCGGCGCGAACTTCTTCCGATGCCGTTACAAAGTATTTGAAAGGTGTGTTGGGGAAAACGACTGTGCCTATGTCGCGACCTTCCATGACAACCGGTTCTGCCGTATTATACTCGCGCTGCTTTTCAACCAACAGAGCACGAACCTCCGGTATGGCTGCGATTGTGGAAACGTATTGATTTGTTTCCGGGGTGGTCAACTCTTCGTTGAGTACGCGACCTTGGCACATCACTGTAGACGTAGAACCATCTTTTCCGAAAGAGAGAGGAATGGTCGGCAAAAACCCTTTTACGGCTTCTGTATCAGTAGGGCTGATGCCTTGCTGAAGGGTGTACCACGTCACAGCTCGGTACATAGCACCCGTGTTGATGAAAGTATAGCCCAGTTCTTTGGCTATCAATTTAGCTACGGTAGATTTGCCGGAGGCAGCGGGGCCATCGATTGCTATTGCCGGAGGATTCATACGCAGGAAAGTATACCTGTGAGGGGATGCTCTGTCCAGCAAAAAACTTCAGTTTTGCTTAAGATAGCGGAGCGCAAGTGGCTCTACTCCGGCCGGGAGCCAGCAACGTGGTAGCGGTGTGTTGTTTTGCAAAGCTTGGCGAATGGCCGAGGACGAGGCCGGGTGTTCCCCCGAAATAAAGATGGAGCGTATGTTTTGTCTTGGTATGGGGGGCGTATCCCGATGATAGACGATAAAGGTGAGGTGCTTTGCAAGGTAATCGAAACGGGCCCAGCGGTGTAGTTGTTCCCATTGGTCTGTTCCCATGAGCCAATATAGATCAGCCTGGGGGTGCTGATTGCGATAAGCTTCCACCAAGCGCCAGCTCCAGCTGGGCGGGGGCAAGGTCAAATCTAAATCCGACACTTCGGCCCAGGCCAAATCCTGCGTTGCTTGTTGCAGCATTGCTAGGCGTGTTGCGTCATCAAAGAGTGTCTTCTTATCTGTTTTGAATGGTGAGCAGGCCGCAGGTAAAAAGATAACTTTGTCTAGCTCAGCGTGTTTCTTGGCAGCTTTTGCAATGTGGATATGCCCGCAGTGAACAGGGTCAAAGCTGCCGCCGAAGAGGCATAGTCTCATTTACAGACCCTCCGTGTCTTTGTAGGGCAGGAAGCAGCCAATGGGCAATTTAATATATTTGACCTCCGGCTTGAGTCGGCGATACCGTTCAATGAATTCTGAGAGGTTGCCGTAATTGCGGCTATTCTTAGGGATGCCTTGTTGTCCGCAGTTGGCTAGCACATTGTAATGCAGTTCTGCATGCAGGTGTGCCGGGAACATGCCACGGTTCGTACCAATGGTTCCTACTTGGTCACCTCTGCGTACAATTTGCCCCAGCCTTACATCGATGCGATCAAGGTGGCCATACAGCGTCTGGCAGCATAACACTTTCCCGGTGGTTGGCTCACGGAATGCGTGGCGCACTATGACGACCTTGCCCCAGCGGCCACGTGCATCAGCCGCATAGGTAACCAGCCCGGTGCCAATCGTGTATACAGGGTCTCCCAAATCTGAGTTGCCGCCGCCGTTGCCATTCCAGTCTTCTCCCATGTGTCGCGGTGTTTTGAGGCGCAAACCACGGGCTTTGTAGTACCCCTCAGCGTTGGGCTTTCCTACGGGATAGTCAAATCCATCCGCCAGCGGTACAAAGGCCCATTTGCCATCGGGTGTGCGTTTGGCCATGGTTGCAGCCGAGCAAGAGTTTCCCATTAGTGCAACCGTTGCCAGTACCAGTATCAGAAAATTTCGGTAGAAACGTACCATGTATTTATTCTAGCATATACAAGTTCGTGCTTCAAGCACCAATCTGGTTGCTGACGCACACCTGTGGGCCAGAAAGATAAAAAGGGCAGACCCACTGAGAGGGGCTGCCCTTGTAAAAAGATGAGAAAGCGCTTATTAAACAACGCCTTGGTCAATCATGGCATCTGCAACCTTGACAAAACCGGCGATGTTGGCACCTGCTACATAGTTGGTGAAATCAGCGGTGCAGTCAGCGGAGAATTCGCGAGCGTGGTTGTATGCGTTGTCGTGGATATTCTTCATGATGGAGAAGAGTTTGGCATCCACTTCTTCGCTAGACCAGTTGAGGCGCATGCTGTTTTGTGACATTTCGAGCCCGGATGTGGCTACGCCGCCTGCGTTGGCCGCTTTGGCCGGGCCGTACAGGATTTTGGCTTGCAGGTAATTGTTGATGCCTTCCAAATCGGTGGGCATGTTGGCACCTTCTGCCACAAGTTTGCAGCCATTCTTGATGAGGGTTGCAGCTTCTGCGCCATTGATTTCGTTTTGGGTAGCGCAGGGGAATGCGCAATCGCAGGGAACCCCCCACGGGCGCTGGCCTTCGAAATATTGCACCCCGGGGAAAGCATCTGCATATTCCTTAATGCGGCCACGGCGTTCGTTCTTGAGCTCCATAATCCATGCCAGCTTTTCAGCATCGATGCCGGCGGGGTCAAATACGTAGCCATTGGAATCAGACATGGTGACAACCTTGGCGCCCAGTTGGGTGAGCTTTTGCACCAAGAATTGTGCCACGTTGCCGGAACCGGAAACAACGCAGACCTTGCCTTCAAGGTTGTCACCCTTGGTGGCGAGCATGTTCTGGGCGAAATAGACGCAGCCATAGCCTGTGGCTTCCGGGCGAATGAGAGAGCCACCCCAGTTGAGCTTCTTGCCGGTGAGTACACCGGTGAACTCATTACGCAGGCGCTTGTATTGCCCAAAGAGGTAACCGATTTCGCGGCCGCCCACGCCGATATCACCGGCGGGTACGTCTGTATCCGGGCCGATGTGGCGCTGGAGTTCAGTCATGAAGCTTTGGCAGAAAGCCATCACTTCGCGGTCGCTCTTACCTTTGGGGTTGAAATCAGAGCCACCTTTGCCGCCGCCCATGGGCAGGGTAGTGAGGGAGTTTTTGAAAACTTGTTCAAAGCCAAGGAACTTGAGGATGCCCAGATTCACAGAGGGGTGGAAACGGAGCCCCCCCTTGTACGGCCCGATGGCGCTGTTGAATTCAACGCGATAGCCACGGTTTACCTGAATCTTTCCCTTGTCATCCATCCAAGGTACTCGGAAAATAATGGTGCGTTCCGGTTCGACGATACGCTCAAGTATGCAGTTGTCCTCGTATTTTTTATTGGCAGAGAGGACAGGCGCAATGGTGGAAATAACCTCCTGCACAGCTTGCAGGAACTCCGGTTCGTTCGCATTTTTGGCGCGAACCTCATCAATGACTCGTGTGGTGTAGTCAGACATAGTGTTGTTTGCTGTCTGGGTTCCGCCACGGGCAAACATAGTCTGCGCTTTGGCGGTCAGACGCGAGGATTATACCAGAATGCTGCGACTTGAAAAGCCTTTTTTCAAAAAAAATGAGCGTGTGGGCTTCTCATTAAGGTTTTTGGCAGTCTTTGAGAGGCATGTACATGAGGTAGAAAAGGCCCAAAGCCGGGAGCTGCAACCAGAGGTAATACCAAGGGGCTGACCCCAAGTAATCCAGAATGCAACCGGGGACGGGGCTTTCTTGGGTAAAGCCATAGTTGGTACCCAAAATCATATTAACGGGTATGATGGCAAGTAGGTATGCATCCATGAGAAGAAGAGAGCGTACGATGTCTTTGCGCCGCGCCCTCCACCGCAATGCGAATATCACTGCAATAGCTGCGAGAAACAACATGCTGTGGGAGAAAAAGAAAATGAAAAAGGAGAAGCTGGGGTAACCATCTGCCAAGGCCGGGGTGATTAGTCCCTGCACGCTGGCTGTAAGCACGCCGAAATAAACCACTGCGCAGGCCCAGCGTTTGCGGCACCACAGCGCGATGGCTGAGATGATGACCATGACGGAGCAGAAGTGCAGGGGGAGGTTTTCTTGCCATGGGGTATTCACACCGCCGGTGTGTCGCCAGATGAACTCCACAACAAACATGCCAATGAGTATGCAGGCTAATACCCGGCAAAATTGTAGGCGGACAGTTTCTGCCGCTTTTTTGCCAAGTAGGGCAATGCAGGTACCTGCCAACAACGTGAGTGCTACGGCTATTAAATGTGGGATGCCCCAGCGTACAAAGGGTTCAATTTCCTGTGCCATGGAGTGGTGGTTACATGTCGGCCCAAATGGTTTTGAGATAGGGCTCGCCATCAAAATCAAAGGGCATGGGAGCAGAGCGCAGCTGCGCACCCGGTATGCCTTCTGCTACCATGCGGCGGAAAGCCCCGGTGCTGAGCTTGCGGCAATTTGTGGTGCAGAGCATCCATCCGCCGGGGGCTAGGCAGGCTGCCGCCTTGGCAACGAGTTTTGCATAATCGCGCTCCACTCTCCATATGCGCCCTTTTTCATCCCGCGAAAAGGTGGGCGGGTCCAGTACAATGGCATCGAATTGGCGGCCTTGCCGGGCAAAGCGCTCCAACCAATGCAGGACATCGCCTTTGCAGAAGTAGTGCTTAGCGGGGTCGATGCCGTTTTGCTGCATATTCTCACGGCACCAAGTGAGGCAGGGTTGAGCCAAATCCAGTGTGGTGGTGGTGGCTCCGGCCATAGCAGCGCATACGGAGAAAGCTCCGGTGTAGGCAAAGGTATTGAGGAGAGTGGTGCCGGGGATGCATCTGCGGCGAACTTCTGCTCTATTTTCTCGTTGGTCCAAGAAAATACCTTGGGAATAGCCTGCTTCCATATCCATGATGTAGCGCACGCCATTTTCGCAGATGGGGAAACGCGGCGGCAATACCGGGCCACAAAGATGCTGAGGGGGAAGCTTTACATCATTATCCAATTGTTTGAGGTATACGCAGAGCCCGCTTTCTTGCAATTGTTGGTGCAAATCTGTAGGCAAGGTGGAACCGCGCAGGGAAACAAGTAACCTTTCTGCCAAGGCATCAATGAACACCTCTGCCCACGGGGAACCATCGGATACGCGGTAAGCATCCGTTAGCTGAGGCAAACGAGCTTGTCTGCTTGCCAAGAGTTGAGCGAGCGTGGGCTTCATTGGACCGGGAATATCAGCATTTCGCTGCCTCCGCAGCCCTGACGATAGTGGCCGCCATGGTGGAGAGAGCATTTGCTCGGGTGGAGGCAAGGTGCTCTTTGAGCCCGCATTCATCGAGCTTGCTCAAATCTGCTGCTATAATTTCTTTGGGGGTAAGCCCCGAAAGCAGCCGGATGAACAAAGCAATCAAGCCTTTCGTGATGAGCGAATCGCTATCTGCATGAATCATCATGCGCCCCATGAATACTTCTGTACCAACCCAAACTCGACTTTGGCAGCCTTTGATAAGGTTGTTTTGTTTGCGGTATATCTCCGGCATGGGGGGGAGTTTTCGCCCCAGAGAGATGATGAATTCATACTTCTCCGTCCAATCTTCAAAGACGGACATATCATCCAGCAGCTCCTCTATGCGTTCATCGTAGCTCATGGCTTAGCGGGCAGAGGTTGCCAAGGTGTAGAGTACGGCCTTTTGGGCGTGCAGGCGATTTTCCGCTTCGGTGAAGATGATGGGAGCGTGAGCTTCTAATACCTCATCAGTGATTTCGTAACCACGATAGGCCGGCAAACAGTGGAATACGCTGTGGCCGGGGGCTGCCAGTTTCAAGATTTCGTCGTTCACCTGATAGGGGAAGAAGGCTTGCTCCTTGGTGCCTTTTTCGGCTTCTTGGCCCATGGAAATCCACGTATCGGTGTTGATGACGGTGCAATCACGCACAGCTTCGGCCGCATCGGTAGTGCAGATGATGCCATCGTAGTTGATGGCCGCGAGGGTTTCTGCTTTGGGCAAGGCGTGTGCAGGGCCGGCCAATGCCAAGGTGAAGCCCAAGTGTTTGGCAGCCCACATCCAAGAGCGACCCATGTTGTTGTCAACATCCCCCAAGAAAGAAATCTTCATGTTTTTCCAGGCGCCTACGCCATATTTTTCTTCCAAGGTGAGCAAATCAGCCAGAATTTGGCAGGGATGCTCCTGATCCGTGAGCGCATTGATGGTGGGCAGGTTAGAGTATTTTGCAAAATCAACGACTTCGTCCTGTCCGTAGGTGCGGATAACGGCTCCGTGAATCATGCGCCCCAGTACGCGAGCCGTGTCCTTGATGGGCTCGCCACGGCCCAGCTGAATGTCGCGGGTGGAGAGGAACATGGGGCGCCCCCCAAGTTCGGAGATACCCACTTCAAACGATACACGGGTGCGGGTGGAGGATTTGGAGAAAATGAGGGCCCATGTTTGGCCGGCAAGCGGTTGCTCGCTGTGTTGCCCACGCTCAGCTTTGAGTTTGTGAGCCAGTTGGAGGAGTTCCTGAATCTGTTCCCCCGTTAATTCTTCGATAGAAAGTAAATTTTTCATTGCAGGATGAGGCACGCCGAATAGAAAGAGCCTTTCTACCACGCTTTGCAACGCATGTAAAGCAAGGAATGAGTCAGTGCTTCAATTCTGCCTTATTCTTTGGGCGTGGATTTGCTGCGGCGAGTCGCACCGGAGGTAGATTTTTTGCGTTTGGAAGGCCTTTTTTTCTCGCCTTCCGTGGAGTTCGTTTTGCGGGTGTTGCGTTTTTTGGCAGGAGCCGGTTCCGGGGATTCAAGGGTGAAGTCATCTTCCTCTCTCGCCTTCCTGCTGCGTGGCGGAGGCGTGCTGCCTGATGGTTGAGTATTTGTAGGGACTTTTTGTTGCTTTTGTTTGTGTTTTATGCGCTTACGCAGGATGATGAAAGAGGGGAGGAAGAGGATGATGCCTGCTCCCAGTTTCATGAGTGACCACCCACAGAGAAACTTTGCTTTGTACACATGGGCTTGGTTGGGGTCATGTGGGGGGGTGATGATTTCAACCGTTTGGTTCAGGGCGTAATCATCGCAATCTAAATCCGGCATGGTTTTGTTGATGGTGATGCCGGCAGGTAGGGTGAAAGAGACAAAAGGTTGGTAGGCTGTTGCATCTGCGGGGCACATGTTGCCGTAGAACCAAGCCTCTGTATGCGATTCAAACGGGCGTTGGCGCACATCCGTCACAGTGCCGGGCAATACCACAGCATGGTGGATGTAAAAAGTCGTTTTCCCTAGTTCCCACAAGGCAGATGCCATACTGTAGCTACCTAGTAATAAGGCAGCCAACAGCAGAGCGTAGCGACGCAAAAATTGTTTGATGGCGGGCATGGATGCAGTTAATTGATAGCTACGCGCTGCTCAAAGGATTCGATTCTCCCTTTGTCGATACAGTGTTGTACCCATTGTGCCACCACGGAGATGTCCTCCGGCAGTGCTGCGCGGATTTTTTTGTGGCGAGTGGAGGCTAGTTCTACGCGCGGAATCCGGGATAAAATGTCTCGAGCTTCCGGCGCTTCTGCTCGGTAGATGGTGTCGGCACGGGGAATTTGTCCCAAGTCTGCATCCATTAATTGAATACCAATGCCGAATTGAGCAGCCAGGCTTTGCAGTTCATCCGCATCTGCCGCGTCATCACTTTCTCCCGGCAGGAGGACTAATTCGGTTTCGTGAGCCCAATTCCCGCATGAAAGTGCGCGGAAAAAGGCCTTTCGGCAGCTTTCTGCTCCATCGTTGAATCCTACACACACGGCGCGGTAAATCGGCTCCAATATATCTGCATCTGTATCAACCAGATAGGCGCCATCTATATCCCGCGTGCCCGCGGGCCAATGGACGGCTACTAAATCCGGGTGTTGCCAGCTTTCTTCTTCCTCTACCGGGTAGACAAATACACCCATATCTGCGGTGTCATACAAGCGTACGGCCAATGCTAAGGCTTTGTGCAGGGGGCTGTTGCTTGTGGCGTCGGCTTCGCCCGCATCTTCAAAAAGGTTGTGTAAGGAGGGGGCGCCGCCGCAGGGGCGTAGGTAGTACCCTTGGCCATTGGCTACGCGGGCAAGGCAGGAGTCTTCATCTAAAGCAATGAATGAAAATTGCGAACGAAGCGATCGGTCGGAATATGAATCCCCCAAAATGGCGCGTACGCGGGCAATGAGCTCAGTGCCTTTAATGGCATCTTCTTCCCGTTTTGGAAGAAGTGCGGGCAAAATTTCTTCAAGTTGTTGCTTGAGGCTCATAGGGGAAGCTTAAGACCTGATTTTTGTGCCACCCAGTTTCAAATTGGGGTCAACGGGGGTATCGAGAGGGGAAAAGTCGCCGATTTGCGCGCGGAGGAAACCGGCGAAAGCAATCATGGCGGCATTATCAGTCGTAAAGTGGGCCGGGGGAAGAACCAACTCAATACGGCGGCGGCGGCAAGCTTCTGCCATCTGTTCGCGCAAGGCCTTGTTGCATGAAACACCGCCCGATACAGCAATAACTTTGTGCCCGGTTTTCTTGGCTGCTTTCATGGTTTTACTTATGAGCACATCGATGATGGCTTGGCGTACCCCGGCGCACAGGTCATTCATGTCTTGCTCCGGCAAATCGTGCGGGTTGCCACTTTGTACCAGCGTGGGTAAGGTGTAGAGTACGGCTGTCTTCAGCCCTGAAAATGAGAAGTCAAGATGCGCTTCATGAATCATCGGGCGGGGAAAATGAAAGCGCTCTGCATGGCCTAATGCTGCGCGTTTATCAATTTCCGGGCCTCCGGGGTAGGGCAAATCCAGCATTTTAGCGACTTTGTCGAACGCTTCGCCTGCGGCATCATCTCGAGAGCGCCCCAGAAGATGATATTTCCCTACGCCCTGTACATCGATAAGCAGGGTGTGACCACCGGATACAACTAGCGCCAAATGGGGTACAAGCCCTCCGGGGCGGTCAATGAAAGGGGAGAGTAGATGACCCTCCATGTGATTGATGGCAATGAACGGCTTGCGGGCAGTTAGGGCCAGTGCTTTGGCTGCGGTGTTGCCGACCAACAACGCTGCTACGAGTCCCGGCCCAGCGGTGCTGGCGAAGACATCCACATCATGTATACTGCGCTCGGCTTGCCGGAGTGCTTCTTTCAAGACCCCCGGCAAGTTGGTGGAATGGTTGCGGGAAGCCAATTCCGGGATGACCCCCCCATAAAGCCGATGAAGGGGGATCTGCGTAGAGATGACAGAACTGAGTACGCGCGGAGCGCTGCCGGGTTGCTCTTCCACCAGAGACACGGCGGTTTCATCACAGCTGGATTCTATACCCAGTACCAACATAATGTGAGTTGTATCAGGCTTTTTTACGGCGGGAAATGCGGGGCTTCCCTTTGCCCAAGACTACGTCTTCCGTGATTGTTACCTTGTCGATTGTTTTATCACTCGGCACTTCGTACATCACATCAAGCATGAGTCGCTCAAAGATGCCACGCAGTGCGCGCGCACCCGTGCCACGCTCAATGGCTTGTTTGGCCATGGCATGCAGAGCACCTGTTTCCACTTTCAGTTTCACCCCGCTCATGCCCAGTAGCTTGGTGTATTGCTTTACCAAGGAGTTTTTGGGTTCGGTAAGGAGGTTGACGAGTTGCTCTTCCGTGAGGGTCGTGAGCGGAGCAAAGATGGGCAGGCGGCCCATGAGCTCCGGTATCATGCCAAACATGAAGAAGTCTTCCGGCATGGCTTTGGAGAGGATTTCTTCCTCCGTGTATTCCTTGGTGTTGCGGTCTTCCTCAATAGAAGCAAAGCCCATGGCTGAAGAGCCGATACGCTTGCGGATGATTCCCTCTAAGCCTACGAATGCCCCACCGCATATGAAGAGAATGTTCTCTGTGTTGACTCGGATGTATTGTTCGTTGGGGTGCTTGCGGCCACCTTTGGGGGGGATGTTGCATTCCGTGCCTTCTACAATTTTGAGTAGCGCTTGCTGCACACCCTCACCGGAAACATCGCGCGTAATGCTTACATTCTGTGTCTTGCGGCCAATCTTATCAATCTCATCCACGTAGATGATACCGCGCTCTGCCTTGGCTACGTTCATATCTGCCGCTTGCAGCAAGCGCAGGATGATGTTTTCCACATCCTCGCCCACGTAGCCGGCCTCCGTCAGTGTGGTAGCGTCTACAATGCAGAAGGGAACATCCAAGATGCGAGCCAATGTTTTGGCCAGCAGAGTCTTGCCACTGCCGGTAGATCCGGCCAGCAAGATATTGCTCTTCTCCACCTCCGTGCCGTCATCGCTCTTGGCTTGGCGCAGGCGCAGGTAGTGGTTGTACACGGCCACGCAGAGGGTGCGTTTGGCGTAGTCTTGCCCAATGACGTAGTTGTCCAGCATGCTGTGCAGCTCCTTGGGGGTGGGGAGCTCATCTTGCTTGCGGGTCTGCACTTCCAGAAGGGAGGAATCGTCGGACTTATCTTGGGGCAATAGTTCGGGATGCGTACCCCGCACAAGAGCCAAGATGCGATCTGCTGCTATGTCCCCCAGTTTGGAGGTGAACATGTGGTAATTCATCCCCTCAATACAGGGGAAGCAGAGATCCATGGTGCCCAAATGAAGCATGGGGCGCCCATCGCTTTCCGGTTCTCCGCATAGATCACAGGTGCTTTTTTTGCCGGCCATGGCTTGTGATAGAGTTATTTCTGTTCCGGCTTGTTGGTGAGGATGCGGTCTACCAAACCATAAGCCATAGATTCTTCCGCCGTCATGTAATTATCGCGGTCTTGGTCTTGTTTCACCGTATCAAAATCTTTGCCTGTATGCTGAGCCAGGATGCCGGTAAGTCGCTTATCCAAGCTGAACATGAAGTTGATGGTGCGTTGCACATCGGCCGCTGTGCCTTGGGCACCGCCACGCACTTGGTGAATCATAACGTGGGAGTTGGGAAGGCAGAAACGCTTACCCTTGGTGCCGGCAGCCAGCAATACGGAGGCCATAGAAGCAGCAATGCCAATGCAGTAGGTATTGATATCGCAGGAAACGAACTGCATCGTATCATAGATGGCAAGACCGGCAGTCACAGACCCGCCGGGGGAATTGATGTAAAGGTGAATATCTTTCTTCGGATCCGTCATCTGTAGGAAAAGAAGCTGAGCAATCACAGAATTGGCCACGGTATCATCAATTTCGGTGCCAATGAAGATAACGCGGTCGAGCAGCAAGCGGGAATAGATGTCGTATGCTCGCTCACCTTGGCTTGTTTTCTCGATGACGGTGGGGATGTAGTAGTTCTTGGGTGTTTCCATAGCGTGTGTTCGCTTCACTTTAGCATAGTTTGCCTTGTGTTGGGAAGTGAGAATCGGGGCATGCGCGCATGTATGACCCAAAAAAGAAGCCGGAGTCCTTGTAAACTCCGGCTTGCAGGATTTTTGAAAATCGTATCAGCGCATATCGAGTACGGGGACGAGAAGCGGTTCCTCGGGGCCGGTGTACTTGGAAAGCGGGCGGAAAAGAGTGTTGTCTTCCAGCTGCTCCAGAATCTGTGCCACCCAACCCGCAGCACGGGCAATGGCAAAAATTGTGGTGAACATGCGGGTGGGAATCCCCAAGCTGTAATACACCGTAGCAGAGTAGAAATCCACGTTGGCATTGAGCCCCTTGCGGGAGCGTACTATCTTGGCTATCATGTCGCTCATGCGTATCCACTTCGGCTCGCCAATCGTTTGGCACAGGCGAATGGCAATGCGGCGCAACTGTGGTGCGCGCGGATCCAGCGTTTTGTACACGCGGTGCCCCATGCCGAATATCTTTTCCTTGTGGGCCAGCTTGTCGTTGATATAGGCTTCCACATTCTCCTCACTGCCGATTTCCTTGAGCATCTCAATCACGGCCTCATTGGCACCGCCGTGCAGCGGCCCCTTGAGGGTGCCGATAGCGGAGGTGATGCAGGAGTACATGTCCGACAAGGTGGATGCCGTCACGCGGGAAGAGAAAGTGGAGGCATTCATTCCGTGGTCTGCATGCAAAATGTAGGCCACATCCAGAATGTGAGCCTCGCCGGGGTCCGGTTCCTTGCCCTTGAGCAACCACAGGAAGTGAGAGGCCTCGTCCAAATCCGTGCGGATGGGTGGCAAATCCAAGCCTTGGCAGATGCGGTAGTAGTAGGCTGCCATCACCGGAATCTTGGCAATGAGTGAAAGCCCGATTTCCTTCATCTGGCTGGGGTCTTTGGTGCGGTCGTCATACATACCCAGCATGGAGACCGCCGTGCGCAGCGCGCTCATGGGGCGTGCCGTCTTTGTGGCGCTCTTGAAGAAATCAAGAATAGGTTGTGGTAAATCGCGGTCGAAACGCAGGCGCTGTTTCAGCCCCTCCAGTTCTTCGCGGTTGGGCAGGCGCTTGTTGAGCAGCAGGTAGATAATCTCTGAGAAAGAGCAGAGGTCTACCAAGTCCTCAATCTCATATCCGCAGTAAAGAAGGCGGCCTTCCTCACCGCGCACATCGCTCAAGCCTGTCTCATTGGCGATGATGCCTTTGAGCCCTTTTGTGAAAATAGGTTTGTTCGGGGTCTGCTGGTCGTTCATTCTCGTTTTCTTCTCCGGTGTGTGGGAGCCGCCGGAGCGGCGCTGTGGGGAGCCGGAGCTCCCCTTGTTTTGGGTGCGGGATAATCCCTTGTGTGTGTGGTGGCGGGATCAATCCACGTAGTACCAAAGGTCGGCAAGCTCGCCCATGGCCTTCAGTTCTGCATCTTCACGGCTTTCCAGCCAGCTCTTGACAGCTTGGCGCTGCGTTTCGCTGGTCTGGGTCGGGTCTTCGGCAAAGGCACAAATATTGCAACCTTCATCCGTCATATTACCTTCACAATTCAAGCCATTGGCCTCAATGCAGTCGGAGATGAATGCATGCAGGAACTGTTCACACTCGGGGGATTCTACATCACCCTTGTAGTCAAACGTAAACTTAAAGCAGAGTTCGCGGAACTCGCCCACGCGGTACTTCTTGCGGAGTCTCTTCTTCATGGTGCGCATAGTGTAGACCAAGCCACCCCACCTGTCAATGTTAAATCGCGTTTGTACCAAGGTAAACGCATGAAGTGTGCTTTTTTGCCGGGGTTAATCTGCTTTATTTGCCTGTGATAGATGTTGTGGAATTGGGCGGGTTGAGCGGGCTCCTGCGACTTGCATTTTCCGGATGATTTGTTTTTGAGCAGTCTCCATTTCAGAAGATGAATGATATTCAATATAGCGCAGGAATAAATCTAGTGGTAAATCCGGGCAGGGGGAGTTTTCTGCGTGGCCGGTGGTGGCGGGGGTGTGGCAACGGTTGGGGTCGGCTCCGTGTTCCAGAAGCAAATCCAGTTTTTCCGATATTTGTAAGTCGGAGAAGCCTTCCATGTCCATTTGTTGACCGGCTTTCTCCATGAGTGTTTGTAAGGGGGCGTATTCGTCTCCTTCTATGGTCTGAAGGTCAACTCTGTTTTCTTTCAAGATGAACTTCAATATTTCCAAGGAGTTCGATAGTGATAACAGCATGTCAAATTCTTCACCCGTTACCTTTTTGCCTTGTTCCAGAGCCCATATCCAAGGCTCCGTTTCGTATTCTTCTTTGACGAGAGCGATGGAGCAAACGACACCGATGATGCGTTCCGAAGCGTTGATATCCGCTCCGTGCTTGATGAGATATTCGCAAATTTCGCGGCGCTTTTCCCACGGTATCTGCTTTTGTTTCCACCCCCAGACATTGCCGCAGAGAAATGGGGTCATGGGGGTTTCGCACTCTATCTTGCGCGCCTCATTATTGCTATTCATGTAAGCAATTGCATTGGGGTTGCTGCCATGGGCAATGAGCGCTTTTACGGCATCGGTATGGCCCATCTGAGCGGCGAAGATGGTTGGCGTGAGATTCCGCATGCTTTCAGTATGGTAGTGCTCATCGTTGCCGGCATTGCCGCATTGGATGATGTGTCGGAGTTTGCTGAGTGCCGGGGCGGCATGGGAATACGCTATGTATGCAGCAGCGATTCGTAGTTGTAGGGCCTCCCATAAATCCGGGGTGGGAGTATCGTGTTGTATCTTGTTGTTCCCCAAATGCAATTTGATGAGTTCGAAAAAACTTGATGTGTTGGACGATACTTTGTAGGTATCCTGTTCAAATTGGGTGCGCAGATAGTGGTCAAATTGTGTCAGAGCCGCGCGTTCTTCCTTTGTCCAACTGTCGTGGAAGTGCAGATTGCTGCGCCATTGCCAGCTGTGAATCCTGATGTATTCAACGCCCACGGCGATGAGCGCCAGCGCCAGCAAGGTGACGAAACTCCACAATCCGAAGCGAAGAAATTTTCGGAACTTTAGGTTCATGTAGTTGACGGGAAAGATGGTAAAAGAGGTGTTAGCTGCAACAGGCATGGTAAATGCTTTCGGCCGCTGCGGTGTTCACCGGCATCACGCCGGGGAGGTGGTCTGTGCCTAAGCGGGAGCCGTACACCGACACGGCGGCATGAGCCATGGCGCCAAAGTCCGCCTCTGCCGGGATGCCCAGTTCCTGCATGGTTTGCGGTAGCCCCAGTTCGCGGTACCATGCGCGCAGGCGGGCGATGCCTTCTTTCACCACGCTCTCTGTATCGCGGGAAGGGGAGACACCCATCACATTGGTGGCCCATTGGGCAAAGATGCCGGGGTTGGCGCGCCAGACGTACTCAAAATAAGCGGGGACGATGACGGCGAGCCCCGCGCCGTGTGGCACATCGTATGCGGCACTCAATTCATGTTCCAGTCCGTGGCAAGCCCAGCTTTGGGCGCGGCCTAGGCCCAAAAGATTGTTGTGGGCGATGGTGCCGGCGAGTGCGAGCTGCCCCCAGGCGTGTTCGTTTTGCGGGTGGCGACGCAGGATGGAGGCTTGCTGCATGATGGTGCGCATGGTGGCTTCTCCCAGGGCGTCGGTCAGCTCGGTGCCGGGGGTATTGGTGAAGTAGCGCTCGAAAATGTGGCAGAGCATATCGCATGCGCCGTAGGCCATTTGCTCCGGCGGCAGGGTGAGGAAGAGTTCCGGGCTCACGATGCTGAGGGCGGGGCGCAGGCTCTCATGCCCGTATCCTAATTTGCGTTTGTTTTGTTCGTGGGTGAGTACGGTATTGGGGCTGTTTTCGCTGCCGGCAGCAGGCAGGGTGAGGATGACAGCCACGGGCAGGGGGGCTACGCTTTGTCGTTCTTCGCGGGTGTAGATTTTCCAGATGTCTCCGGGGTGGGGGGTGCCTAGTGCAATGGCTTTGGCCGAATCGATGACGCTGCCGCCACCCACGGCCAGCACGGCTTCTACGCGTTCTGCGCGAGCTAGTTCGATGCCTTGCCGCACCAGTTCAACGCTCGGGTTGGGCTTCACGCCCCCCAATTCCACATACTCCACCCCGGTGGCTTGCAAGGATTGCACGACAGTATCATACAGCCCGCTGCGTTTTACGCTGCCGCCTCCGTAGTGAAGCAATACCTTGCGGGCTATCGGTTGCAGCAGGGGGCCTATGTTGCGGTATTCTCCGGGGCCGTATACGTAGCGTGTCGGGTTGCAGTAGTTGAAGTTCAGCATGTCCCCATGTTACTCTTTCTGCGGAGCTTTTGCAAGAAAAAGGAGGGTAGGGATGCAGGGCTAAGGCATTGGAAAATGAAAAAGCGTGCTGCCCATGGGGGCAGCACGCGGAGAAAGTGTCGGGATAGGTAGAGGAGCGGTGCTTTACAGGCTATCACCGAAGTCCTCGCGGAACTTGGCGGCCAGTTTTTCCTGCCAGTCGCTGAGCGGTTGCAGGCGGCCGAAGAAGAAGCGGAGTACCTCCGGCTCTTCCACCCACTTGAGACCGCCGATGAGGTGGCGGTTGTCGTACAACCACTTAACGCGATCGGCGCAGTATTTTACCTGGGAGAGGGTGAACACTCGGCGGGGACAAGCCAAGCGCACGAGCTCAAGCTCAGCGTAGTTTTCGGAGCCATCGGGGTTGCGCTGCTCGGAGAGGGAGCCACGCTCCATGCCGCGGATGCCACCGGCAATGTAGAGGGCTGTGGCCAGGGCCCCGGCGGGGTATTGCTCGTGTGGGATGTTGGGCAGGAACTCGGATGCATTGATGTGGGCACCCAGACCACCGGCGGGCTTGACCATGGGTACGCCGTATTCGGAGAGTTCCTTCACCAAGTATTCAATGAAGATGGGGCCTTGGTTGATGATTTCTTCATCCAGGGTTTCCAGCAGACCCACAGCCATGGCTTCCATGGCGCGCACTTCCATACCACCGTAGGTAAGGAAGCCCTCGTAGAGCGGGATGAAGGCTTTCATCTTGAGGATGAGGCTTTCGTTGTTGGAAACGATAGCGCCGCCACGTGCGAAACCAAGCTTGCGGCTGGAGAAGTAGATGAGATCCATCTGGTCGGCAATCTTGCGGATGATTTCCGCAATGCTCATGTCCTTCGCTGCGGCCTCGCGGGTCTTGATGAAGTAGAGGTTGTCTTGCAGCAGGGAGGCATCCAGCACGGACATAATGCCGTATTCCTTACAAATAGCTGCGACTTCCAGCATGTTCTCCATGGAAAGGGGCTGGCCACCGATGAGGTTGGTGCCGGCTTCGATGCGGACGAACGGTACGTGGTCTGCGCCTACTTCTTCTATGAGCGCACGCAGGCGTGCTGTGTCAAAGTTGCCCTTGAAGGGGAAATCCAAATTGGGATCAAGCCCTTCTGCGATGATGAGTTCTTCCACGCGACCACCCTTGCGAGTGATGTGGGCCTTGGTCGTGGTGAAGTGGAAGTTCATGGGTACCACGTCGCCTTCTTTCACGAAGGTTTCTGCCAAGATGTTCTCGCAGGCGCGACCTTGGTGGGCGGGCAGGAAGTACTTGGTGCCGAATACTTGTTCGATGACGCGGGAAAGACGGTTGAAGGTTTCGGAACCGGCGTAGGAGTCGTCTGCCTGCATGGAGGCGGCCACCTGATTGTCACTCATGGCGTTTACGCCGGAGTCGGTGAGCATGTCCATGAACACATCCTTGTTCTGCAGCAGGAAGGTGTTGTTGCCGGCTTCGCGCAGTTTGGCTACGCGCTCTTCTACCGTGGGCAAAAACAGCTTCTGCACAACTCGAACCTTGTGCATTTCCAACGGTACTTGGTGTTCTTCTTTGTAGAACTTGACGACTGACATATTATTATCTTGTTTTGTGGTGAGTTTTCAGTTGCATTCGACCACTGCCGAATGATGAAAATTCAGCCGTGTGAATTAAAGTGCGCGCGAGTATATGGCTTTTAGCGCCTCAAGTCAATCCTTATGTGTGCTAGATTCTTTTCTGTATGCCCTCTCTTCGTGAAAATTGAAGTCAAATGAAGAAAAATTCTAAAAAAGTTAGCAAAAACTCACAATTTGACTTGCTTTTAATTTAGAATTATGCTAAAAAACGCCCAACGAGTTAGTTGAACAAACAATGAAAACAACAATCAGTAAGATAGAGGCGCGGGAGATACTGGATTCCCGCGGGAACCCGACAGTAGAAGCCATGGTATCCTTGGAGGGTGGCTCTTTTGGGCGCGCCTCGGTGCCGAGTGGCGCTTCCACCGGGGAACATGAAGCCTGCGAGCTGCGGGATGGCGACACGACACGCTACCGAGGCAAGGGTGTGCTGAAGGCAGTAGAATATGCCAATAAGGACTTAGCGAAGGCCTTGGTGGGCATGGATGCCACAGCGCAGATTGCGGTGGATGCCCGCATGCGGGAGGTAGACGGCACCCCGAATAAGAGCCGGGTGGGAGCCAATGCGGTATTGGCGATTTCCTTGGCAACGGCACGCGCTGCGGCGTGGGCAAGCGGGCAGCCGCTGTATCGCTACCTGGGTGGACCGAATGCGCACATTCTGCCGGTGCCGATGATGAATGTATTGAATGCCGGTGCGCATTCGGATGCCCCCATCGACTTTCAGGAGTTCATGATTATACCGCGCGGTTTGCCCACCTTCCGAGAGGCCTTGCGCTGCGGGGCCGAGGTATTTCACGCGCTGGCAGCCGTGCTCCGTAAGTCCGGGTTGAGCACCGCCGTGGGGGATGAGGGTGGCTACGCCCCGAACCTGAAGAGTGCAGATGCTGCGCTGGATGTTATCATGTCTGCCATCACAGATGCCGGCTATGAGCCCGGTAAGGATGTAGCCTTGGCATTGGATGTGGCCAGCTCCGAGTTCTACGATGCGGAAAGCGGCTTGTACGTCTTTAAGAAGAGCACGGGCGATAAGCTCACCTCTGCCGAGCTGACCTCGTACTATGAAGACCTCATCACGCGCTACCCCATCATCTCGATAGAGGATGGATGCGCAGAGAATGATTGGGATGGCTGGAAATACCTTACTGATACCATCGGGAAGCGCTGCCAGCTCGTGGGGGATGACCTTTTCGTGACGAATGTGGACTTCTTGCGCAAAGGCATCGACCGTGGCGTGGCAAACTCCATATTGGTGAAGCTTAACCAGATTGGTTCGCTGAGCGAAACCTTTGAGGCAGTACGCTTGGCTACCACGAATGCGTACACGGCGGTTATCTCCCACCGCAGCGGTGAAACGGAGGATTCTTTCATAGCCGATTTGGCCGTGGCTACCAATGCCGGACAAATTAAGACGGGCTCGCTTTCGCGTGCGGACCGCCTGGCCAAGTACAACCAGTTGCTCCGCATCGAAGAGCAGCTGGGCACTGCTGCCCGCTACGGTTGCTGACAACGCGTATACGCACCATGAGGCTAACATCACCTCGGGGAAGCATCTCCCCGAGGCTGGTGTAGCCTTTTTTGTGTGTGCTGCTTGATTTTATGCTCGCATTTGTTTGGGAAACAGGTATAATTGCGGCAGCAAGGTATCACGATGCGTGTTGCCACAGCTAAGCATTTCTCATCACAACATAATCATACATTATGCAGTACACACACGAAGTTGAACAGATGTGTTGCGTCAAGAAGGGCTGCAATCACGGCCCCGCTCCCATCCCGCAGGAGGGTGCTTGGACGCAATCCACAAAGATTGAGGATATTTCCGGCCTTACCCACGGTGTAGGTTGGTGTGCTCCTCAGCAGGGTGCTTGCAAGCTCACCCTCAACGTGAAGAAGGGCATTATCCAGGAAGCTCTTGTCGAGACAATCGGCTGCTCCGGCATGACCCACTCCGCCGCCATGGCTTCTGAGATTCTTCCCGGCAAGACGGTGCTGGAGGCTCTCAACACAGACCTCGTGTGCGATGCCATCAACACCGCCATGCGCGAACTTTTCCTCCAGATTGTTTACGGCCGTACCCAGAGTGCATACTCCGAAGGTGGCCTGCCCATTGGTGCCGGTCTTGAAGACTTGGGCAAGGGGCTGCGTTCCCAGACCGGTACGCTCTACGGCACGCTCGCCAAGGGTGCTCGCTACCTGGAGCTGGCAGAAGGCTACATCACCAAGCTTGCCTTGGATGCCGATGGTGAAATCACCGGTTATCAGTACGTGAAGATGGGCCCGATGATGGAAGACATCAAGAAGGGCATGGATGCCAACGAGGCTCTCAAGAAGCACACCGGCTCCTATGGCCGTTTCGCTGATGCCGCCAAGTACATTGACCCCCGCCACGAGTAAAGAACCCTTAACACAAAAACAAGATTATGCCTCTTTTTGAATCCTACTCCCGTCGTATCGACCAGATCCTTCCGGTTCTGCAGAAGTACGGTATCAACTCCTGCGAGGAAGCCGAGCAGGTCTGCCTTGCTAAGGGTATTGATGTGCGCGAAATCGTCCGCGGTATCCAGAACATCGCTTTCGAAAACGCCGGTTGGGCCTACACGGTGGGTGCTGCCATCGCCATTAAGAAAGGTTGCACCAAGGCTGCTGATGCTGCTGAAGCCATCGGTGAAGGTCTGCAGGCTTTCTGCATTCCCGGTTCTGTAGCAGATGATCGCAAGGTGGGTCAGGGTCACGGTGACCTTGCCGCCATGCTTCTGCGCGAAGAAACGGAATGCTTCTGCTTCTTGGCCGGTCACGAATCCTTTGCTGCTGCAGAAGGCGCTATCGGTATTGCTCGCTCTGCCAACAAGGTGCGCCAGAAGCCGTTGCGCGTTATCCTCAACGGCTTGGGCAAGGATGCCGCTTACATCATCTCCCGTATCAACGGGTTCACCTATTGCCAGACCAAGTTCGACTACTCTACCGGCAAGGTGGAAGTGGTGAGCAAGAAGGCTTTCTCCGATGGCGAGCGCGCCAAGGTGAACTGCTACGGTGCTGATGATGTGCGCGAAGGTGTGGCTATCATGTGGCTGGAAGGTGTGGACGTGTCCATCACCGGCAACTCCACCAACCCCACCCGCTTCCAGCACCCTGTTGCCGGTACCTACAAGAAGGAATGCGTGATTGCCGGTAAGAAGTACTTCTCCGTGGCCTCCGGTGGTGGTACGGGCCGTACCCTGCACCCGGACAATATGGCTGCAGGCCCCGCTTCCTACGGTATGACTGACACCTTGGGCCGCATGCACAGCGATGCCCAGTTCGCCGGCTCTTCCTCCGTGCCCGCTCACGTGGAAATGATGGGTCTCATCGGCATGGGCAACAACCCCATGGTCGGTGCCACCGTTTCCGTGGCTGTGGCCATCGAGGAAGCCATGAACAAGTAAAGCTTCTACAGCTTATCTTTTTGCAATAATCATTCCCCCTTGGTCAATGTGACGACCAAGGGGGAATGAAATTTCTTCCTCGCGTGCG
Source organism: Akkermansia sp. (assembly GCA_017398355.1). Classification (GTDB taxonomy): domain Bacteria; phylum Verrucomicrobiota; class Verrucomicrobiia; order Verrucomicrobiales; family Akkermansiaceae; genus Akkermansia. The sequence goes on from JAFQGD010000039.1 coordinate 34,189, forward strand.
GAATTGCCACTTAGGCTAATATCAGTTCAAAGTCATCCACATCCAACACTTCTCCGCGCTTTTCCCCCACTTTTTCAAAATGAGAGACCTGGTGGAAGCCGAATTGTTGGTGAAACATTTTGCTGGCAACGTTATTTCCCGTAATGCATGCGATGAGGACTCTGCATCCTTGTGCCCTACATGCGGCAATAAGCTCGCGCATGAGCTGCTTTCCAATGCCGACTCCCGTAAATTGATGGTGCAAGTAGATGGTAATCTCCCACGTTGATTTGTAGGCTGCGCGTTCTTTCCACGCGTGTGCATAGCAGAATCCTAATACCTTGTTGTCTTTTTCGTACAGCAAGTAAGGAAAATGAGGCAGCAGAGAAACCATGCGCTCACGCATGGCCATAGGCGAGAGCGGCTCAACTTCGAATGAAACAGAGGTATGCTCAATGTAGTGATTGTAGATTTCTGCTACGGCTGCTGCATCGTCCAAGGTTGCTTTTCTTATCATAGGTGTTTAAAACACACGGATTTTAGCACGCAGTCCTGCGAGAAGTCAAATGGACTTTGTTTCATGTCATGCTTAGGGCTTGCATTTAAGGTAAGTCATTGTTAGTGTACCTGCATGGCAACTGACAAAAAAATCACGATGAAGACGAGCAAGGGCGACATCAGGTTGACGGTGTTCGCCTCCAAGACCCCGGTGACAGCCGCCAGCTTCCTGAATCTTGCGAGCAAGGGATTCTATGATGGGCTGAGCTTTCACCGCGTGATTGCAGATTTTATGATTCAGGGTGGCGACCCCCAGGGCACCGGTTGCGGTGGCCCCGGTTATCAGTTCGATGATGAATGCCGCCCTGACCTCAAGTTTGATCGCCCCGGTTTGTTGGCTATGGCCAATGCCGGTCGCACATGGACCGGGCAGGGCACCAATGGTTCTCAATTCTTTATTACTCATGTTCCCACCGATTGGCTGAACGGCAAGCACACCATTTTTGGGGAGGTGCAGGGGAGCGAAGACCAAGATGTGGTGAATGCGATTCGCCAAGGTGATAAGATTGTGACCATTGCCATACACGATGATTGTGCAGACCTGTTCGAGGAGCAGGCTTCCAACATCACCCGCTGGAATAGCAAGCTGAAGAAGTAATGGTATTCGCCGTCCAGGACCTGCACATCGAGTTTGGTCCCCGGGTGCTTTTCGATTCGCTCTCCTTTGTCGTGGAGCAGGGAGAGCGTATCGCTTTTGCGGGGCAAAATGGTGCCGGTAAATCGACCTTGATGAAATGTATCGTGGGGGTGATGGAGCCGGACCACGGCAAGGTGCTTTTGCCGCGCCATACACATGTGGGCTATTTGCCGCAGGATGGCATTCACATTGCCGGGACTCCCTTGTTGGATGAGGTGCTGGGCTCGGTGGGTAATATTGTAGAACTGCAGCAGACGGTGGAAGAAATGTCTGCCACGCTGCTGCAGTTGGATTCCGCCGGAGAGGAATACCGCGAGACTTTGGAAGAAATAGGCCGATTGGAGCTGATTTTGCACGATCGCGATGCGGCTCGTTTACGCCCCCGCACAGAATCAATTTTGCGCGGCTTGGGGTTCAGCGAAGCGGATTTTTCGCGTGATTGCGGGGAGTTTTCCGGCGGTTGGCAAATGCGCATAGCTTTGGCCAAGCTTTTGTTGCAAGAGCCTGAGGTGTTGCTGCTAGACGAGCCGACCAATCATTTGGACTTGCAAAGTCAGCGTTGGCTGGAGCAAAGCTTGCGCCACTACCGCGGGGCAATCTGCATTATCAGCCATGATGTGGCTTTGCTGGATAGCTTAGTGAATCGTACGATTGCTTTTCACCATGGGCGAGCCGAAGAATATGCCGGCAATTTTTCCTTTTATCTGAAAGAAAGCAAGGCGCGTAAGGAAATCCTGCTGCGCCAAGCAAAAGCGCAGCAGCGTGAAATTGCAAAAACGCAGGAGTTCATAGATCGCTTCCGCGCAAAGGCCACCAAGGCTTCGCAGGTGCAGAGTCGCATCAAACAGCTCGAAAAAGTGGAATTGATTGAGGTGGAAGACGATGATGCGGTGATGAGTTTCCGCTTTCCCCCGCCCCCACCGGGTGGTAATACGGTGGTGAAGCTGGAGGGCGTATGCAAGGCATACGGTGATATTCGTTTGCTTCAGCAGTATGATTTTACCATGGATAAGGGGGACCGCATCGCCATTGTTGGGGTGAACGGCTCCGGCAAATCGACTTTTACACGCCTCATTTCCGGCACAGAAGCGCCGGATGCCGGCACATTCTCCTTTGGGCACCACACGCAAGTGGCGTTTTTCTCCCAGACACATGCAGATGTGCTGGATGATGAGCAAACGGTTCTGGAGTGTGTCGAAGCGGCTGCTTCCAGAGAAACACGGCCCTTAGTGCGTAATATATTGGGTTGCTTCCTTTTTCGAGGGGATGACGTTTTCAAAAAGATAGGGGTTCTTTCCGGTGGAGAACGCTCCCGCGTAGCGTTAGTTTGCATGTTGTTGCGCCCGGCTAATTTCCTGATTATGGACGAGCCCACGAACCACTTGGATTTCCAGAGTCAGGATGTGCTGCAGCGGGCCTTGGCTGATTATCCCGGTTCGTATTGCATTGTTTCACACAATCGCCAGTTTCTTGACCCCATTGTCAACAAAGTGCTGGAGTTCCGAACGGGGTTGCCCCCGCGCCTTTTCCATGGAAATGTCTCCCAGTACCTAGAAACGGTGGAGGCAGAAGAACGTCGCCAGAAAGAGCTAAGCCAGCAGGCGGTTGATATCCCCGGTGCGGCAAGTAACACGCCTTCTCATTTGCCCAACAACCGTAAGGAAAGTCGCCGTTTGCGCGCCATGGCGCAAGAGCGTCGCAATGCTATTATCCGCCCCCTTGAACGCCGTTTAGAGGAGGTGGAAACTGACATCTCGCAGAAAGATGACCGCAAGGCTGCCATCTCGGCGGAGTTGGAAAAACCGGAAAATATGAGTGATAATCAGCGCCTTATGGAGCTGACGCAAGAATACCAAAGTCTGGAGCGCGAGACTGATGCCCTCTTTACTATTTGGGAGGAGGTCTCATCGGAATTGGAACGAGCCACAGCTCAGTTGCAGACCGAGTTTCCCGGTGTTTTATCGTGATGTACTAAAAATTGAGTAGGGGGACTTTCGTCCCCCTCTCACACCACCGTACGTGCCATTTATGGCATACGGCGGTTTCCAATCAGCGTTTGAGGAGTTGATAAAACGAGATATATCCCTCTGCTCGCAGCCATGCGTTATCCATGC
>JAFQGD010000040.1 GCA_017398355.1 Akkermansia sp.
CCTCATCGGTTGTTCCTTCAAACGTCAGTGTATATGTTGGGGTATTACCCACACCGACATATGAGGCACTACCCCTGAAAAACACCGTGCTTCCATATTGGTACAACGTGTCAGAAGAGATACTCACCTCCTCAGCCTGAGTATGGGAGTATGAAGACAAGGCTGCAACAGCCACAAACAAAGCCGAACGAAGAGAAAGAGGGAGATGCAGTTTCATGATTTAAAAATTGAATAATGAGAACATCCTTATGATACATCATTTCAAATGCTGAGGGCTTTGTTGTAAATGAAAACTCAAGCAGTTATATTTTGAGTTGCTTGTCAAATTTGATAAAATCTAAACAGCAAAAATTACTCGGACAAGGGTAAATTTCAAGCTCTAAGAAAATAAAGCTTGCCCTCAGCATTTGAAATGCTGAGGGCAAAGTTACAAAAGTTTGAAACAGCGCTGAAAGGGGTAGGAGCGGGCAAAGAATTCACTAGGGCAGCAGGGAGGCAATATCCTTGATAGCCAGCCAGATGTGCTGAGCAGCGGCAACAAAATCCGCAAAATAGCCGGAAGGGGTGATGACATCGAAACAACAGAGCACGATGAGAAGGAGGAGGATGTTCATCAAGATGATGATGAGCATGGAAAGCAACAAGCCGTTTTCGAGCATATCCGGCTGCTCTCTGGGAATGACCCAAATAGTCCAATAAATATGGAAGCACCACCAGAAACCGAAACCGGCGTAGAACCAAGGCAAATACGCCTCAAAAGGATAAATCCAATTGGCAACCCACAGACCACCCAACCAGCAGAGCATCCACAGGGGTAAAAAGTATGGGGCGAGAGCGATAAAGAGGTTATCGGTGTCTGTTTCCACGAAACCGCCGTCGAAATCAATTTTGAAAGCTTGCACATGTCCAAAGCACAATTTAGCAGCGATGGCGTGCGTGAGCTCGTGCCCCAGCACATAGACATAGACCAAGACCGGCTCGAACACGCGGCAGATGTGCAAGGCCAAAAAGGTACCGGCTCCCAAAAGAGTAAACCAGATGGGCTCACTAAGCCAAAAGCGAGAGGTGCTGACAACGGGTGCCGCATGGTACAGCTGCACCAGCAGAGCAAACACCATGATGACTGATAACGGCAGCAACACAAAAAGAGCAACCAACAAACGCAACCAGCGCGACAAGCCTCTGATGGGCACCACCGGCACATCTTCCTCCTCATCCCCATACGGATACCAACGCTGCGTGGGGGTAGCTTGCAAATACTCCACACGCAGTTGCATTTTTTTCCAGACAGATACCGGAGGGTTGGAGAGGTGCTCCACCTCCTCCGGTTTGGAAACCGGGCGGCGCCAATCCCCATGTTCCGGGGTAACGGAGCGTCTGGTGTTGCGGGGTATCATATATATCAGGAGCCTTCGCTGGGGCGTATATCCTGGATGGACATGGAGAGTTGAGTGCGGCCACGCCACACGTTGCGGTCAATGGTGAAAGCGATGTCCCACGGCGGGTCGGGCAGAGCGACGCTTCCCCCGTTGAAATACATCGCATCGCACTCTACTGTACCTTGGCGCAAGAAAAGCCGCAAGTGATTTCCTTGCACATGACGGGGAGCATCGGAAAGCATGACCTGGCGGCTCATGAACACAGGCTGCGGATTGGAGTTGCCAAAAGGCTCCAGCAGCTCGTAGCTATCCAGCAGTTCGATGGTAAGCTCTTCAAAACGCACCTCTGCATCCACATGCAGCACGGGGCGCAGTTGGTCTGCACTTACTTGGTCTCTCACAAAGGCATCAAATGCACGGCGAAAATCATCTATTTTGTCCTCGTGAATGACCAAGCCGGCAGCCATTTCATGCCCGCCACCGGAAATAATGGAATCCGAGCATGCGTGGATGGCCTGCACCAGTGATACGCCCGGCACGGAGCGCCCGGAGCCCTTGCCGATTCCCTGCTCATCCAATGAGATAATGAAGGTAGGTTTGTGGAAGCGGCGCATGAGCAATGATGCTACAATACCCACCACGCCGGGATGCCAAGTTCGCGAGCCCAGCACGATAACCCTGTCATTTTCCGGGGAGAAGTGCTCTTGGAGCATCCGGGTGGCTTCTGCGCGTATTTTTTCCTCTTCCTGCTGGCGCGCTCGGTTGTGTGCTTCCAAGCATTGGGCCAGCTGCATGGCGCGCTCGTTATCGCGAGTCATCAGCAAATCCAATGCATCTTGGGGTGAATCCATGCGCCCGGCGGCGTTGAGACGCGGGCCAATGCGGAACGAGACGTGGCCGGCATTCGGTGGGCGATTCAGGCCCGTCACCTCATTGAGGGCCCGCAAGCCTACGTTGCCCCCCTGCCCCATCACCCGCAGGCCATGGCGCGTCAGGAGGCGGTTTTCTTCCACCAGTGGCACGATATCTGCAATGGTTGCAATAGCCACCACATCCAAATAGCGCCGCAAGTCAAAATCCGGCAAGCGGCGACGCTTGAGCATAGCATGCGCCAGCTTGAACACCACACCGGCGCTGCACAAATAGGTATAGGGGCTATCTTCTTCCAGCTTGGCGTTCACCACCGCAACGGCGGGTGGGCGACCATGCACACTTGCCTCGTGGTGATCCAGCACAACGACGTCTACCCCCTGGCTGTTCAGCCAGGCAATTTCATCGATAGAGGAGGTGCCGCAATCCACCGTGATGAGTAGCTGCGGTTTTTCCCCACACACGGCAATAGCGCGCTCCATCCCTTCCACGCTCAGGCCGTATCCCTCACGCGTGCGCACCGGGATGAAACAATCCACCTGCACGCCATAAGCCGTCAGGATGGCATGCAGCAGCGTAACCGAGCTTACGCCGTCTACATCATAATCCCCGTAAATGCAGACATGCTCCCCCGCATCAACTGCGCGGAAGATACGCTCCACTGCAGCATCCATCTCCCGCATGTCGTACGGGTCACTCAAATCAGCTAGTCGCGGCCACAAAAACCGCTCTGCGCCACCTTGCCCGGAAATCCCTCTCTGCGACAACAATCGCCTCACCAGCAGGGGCAGCTGACTGTTCAACTCTTCGCCAAAGTCGGCATCTCCTTCTGCCGGGCGCAATTCCCAACAGAACTTCTTACTCATGCGCGATACTCTATCATGCTACCCCCCGTGGCGTCAAGGGAGAAGTGTTAAAGCTGCTTCTGTTTTCCCGGCCTGCCGGGTGGGGTGCCAGCGTAGCCAACGCTTATTCTTTTTGCGCACCAGCGCCGCATCCTAGCCGGAGGAGACAAGCAGACTCCCCGCCGACATTGCTGCAAGCGGGGAGTCTGTTCAGTTGCAAATCCAGCCTAATGGCAGGAGAAAGTAAAATTAGCGAGCGGTCTTAACGGTGACAGCTTCCTTACCAACGCGATCGCGCAGGTAGTTGAGCTTGGCACGGCGCACCTTACCGCGGGTCACGACCTCAATCTTAGCAATCTTGGGGGTGTGCAGGGGGAAGGAACGCTCCACGCCTTCGCCGTAAGCAATCTTACGAACGGTGAAAGCTTCGTTCACGCCGGAACCGCGCTTACCAATGACGATGCCCTGGAAAATCTGCACGCGTTCCTTGCCGCCTTCGATCACGCGGCAGTGCACCTTGACGGTGTCGCCCACGTTGAAGGGAGTTACATTGTCCTTCAGCTGTTCTTTTTCGATGGTATCGAGAATGTTCATCTTATCTCCTTCTGTTTGGTAAATGGGTTAGTGGCCTTTCGGCCCTGTACACGATGAGCCTTCCGGCTCTGGCGGGTGCGCCAGTCTACACGATTTTTGTGTTCTTGGCAATCCAAATTTGTGATTTAATGCAATTTTTTTGCAAAAAGCGCATTTTCAAGGGGGTCAACGGCTTAAAATTCGGGTATCGATGTCGTTTCCGAAGCGGCGGCGGAGGTCATCAGCAACGGCATTCCAGCCGGCATCCTGCACCTCTGAGATGTTGATGACATCCCCCTGCTCATTCGTGCGAATGAAGAGAACAGCCGTACGGTGGCCGTCCGATACCGTCAGGAAGCGGGTACGACTTTCAAAGGCATCATCCACAGAGGCGAGGGGGCGGTCGCTTTCATCCCGCAGTATGTTTCTGTAACGAGCAGGCACTTTATCGAGCTGCAGCCATTTTTCTGCCCGGGGACGGGAGAAACCGGCAAACACTTCGTGGTCGGAAATGTATTTCATCACGCGGTACGCAGCATGCACAGCCGGGGTGGTTGCCACTTGTGACTTGGGCTGTCTATCATACATACGGGCAAGATCGCGCCGGAGGGCTTGTCTATCATCCGGGCGGGGGTAAAAACAGAACCAGCTAAGCAGCAACACCGCAGCAGCGGTGAACAACCCGGTGCGCACCCGGTGGCGAAACACCAGCTTGCGCATAAACACACCAAAGCGCTCGATAAGACCGTGGTCCGCATCCCCAAAGAGGAAACGGGGTTTCACCCGTACGGGAGCGGCGGCAATCTCACGCACGGTGCGGGCGGTAGAGGGGTTCAACACGGCAGAATCCACGCTATTCAGCTCAGAATCATCTGAGCGCTCAGGCCCCTGACAAAGGAAAGAAAGCAGCACTCCACGGAACAAAATGCTCCCGAAGGTGATAACGGCAAGCCAGCCCAGTCCCGTGGAAAGCTTGCCATCTTCATACGCAAACGTGGGGTACAGCAACTCCGGGTAGGAGGCTTCCAGCACCGGCCAAGCGATAACGCCGGTTAACAACACCGCAAATAGAGAAGTGAACCAAACGAGATTTCGGCGCGGACCCAGCACATCAAAAAACTCCATACAGAGCAGCGGAACCAACCAAAGCCACGGTTTGAAATCCATTGCAGTCACCCCCTCCATGAAATCATACATGGGGTTATCCGGTATAATCGAATCCGGAAAAGACAGCACATAGAGCAAGGCCAGTGTGCCGCAAGTGACCAAGAGTATGCGCAATGCTATAAGCAACTTGAGAAGCATGGCAAGCATTGTAGGGTTCCTACGGCGGAGTGTCAAGATTGCGCTATGTCAAGCGTGTAACAATGGTGTTACATGGTGGCATCAGCCTCTGCCATCTCAATTTCCTTGCCAATGAGTCCTTTTTCACAGGCAACGCGCAGCAAGCGGTCTTCTACATCCGGCGGGGGTAAAATGCACCCATAGGGTAAATCTGCCGTCAGCAACTCTACGGCGCAAGCATTATGCAAAGCCAGGGTGGTTTCGATAAAGCGCATGGAGGTAGGCTCGGCGAGCATAAAATTAAGCGGGCGTTTATGGTTGAGCACACGCTGTTCCGGCACTTCCGGGCCGAACTCATCTTCCACCCCCAGAGAGGCCAGCAACACTTCCGATGCAAGCAACTGCGCCAGTGGCAATCTGCGCCGCAAAGCGCCCATGCGTCCCGTCACGCTCACCAAGCACCAAGCCCGCAGCACCGCGCGTTCCATGGCAGCGGCATCATCCACATGCACAAACTCAACCCCGCAAGGCAACGCAGCGCTTTTGTCCACCACATCAGCCACCGTGACTCGCATCCCGTATTGCCGTGCATAATGCACAACACCCCGGCCCACTTTGCCGTATCCCACCACCAGCAGGTGTTTTCCCGCCACATCGTGGTGTCCCAAATGCCGCAACGCCCGGAAAAAGCTTTCCCCCGTTCCCAGCAGTGTTTCAATGTGCTTGATACGCCCGGAATCTGCCAAAAAGACGGGGAACCCGGCGCGTTCATAGCGCAGCACCCCGGTGCGAGTAAGCTCACAGCTACCCAGTGTGGGGCGCAGGCGGCAATGATCCCCGGCGCAATCCAACACGATATCAAATTCTTTGTCCTGCCGGGTAGCCCGGTCAATGCCGAAATCTGCCAGCTGCGCCACCACCCCAGCATCTGCCGGCAAGGATGAACGCCATGGGATGTACACTTGGGCTCCGGCTGCCATCAAGGCCATCAATTTACCCAAGGTATTGCGAAAGAGAGGAGTGGCATCCAGCACACGCAGCCCCTCCAGCGGGCGAGTCCGAGCCCATTCATCTGCCTGATTCAACAAAGCAGGCCATTCTTCAGGTGGGTAAAAAGAGAGCAGATAATCACGAAGAGATGTAACCTTATCATTCATGGTGCACCGTCTAACAGGGGCAGTATACTCCTTTGCCCTCCCTTGTCAAAGCCAATTCTTGCAACTATTTTCATTTTTCGAGGGGGGTGGCGCACAATTTACCTTGCGCGGACACAGCAAAATGGTAGACTGAATGCGCAACACCTTTCTGCGCATGAACATTAAAACTCTTTCCAAATACGCCATAGGTGCCGGTGCCGTCGGAGCCATCCTAGGCGGTGGCATACTGGGGATTCTGCATTTGGCAGCAGCTATGACAACCCAAGCCGCACCGCCCGCTGGTTCCCCCGAGGCCAAGGAACAGGCACATGCTATCTTACAAAATAAATGTGCAGCCTGCCACGGAGCTAGTACGGATACGTTTAACCCCTTGCTCAACATGATGTCACTGGGCATGATGCAACGCGATGTAGAAGCAGGGCAGCGAGGGTTCACCCTCTCTCCCGATGCAGCGGTACGCTCCGCCTCGGTTGATTTGCTCAAGATGGACCAAGTATTGGTGCGCCGCCACATGCCACCGCTTGCCTACCGCATCATGCATCCCGGTACCGGGCTTACAGAACAGGATGTAACACTACTGCGCGAGCTGTACGGCAAGGAAGCCGCAGATGCAGCCCGCTACGGCATCATCACCCCTGCCCCGGCTCCGGCCACACCTCAAGAAGCTGCCAAAATCCGGCTGGGTAAACTCCTCTACAATGACCCGCGTCTCTCCACCACCAATGCGGTTTCCTGCGCCTCTTGTCACGACCTCACCAAAGGCGGCACGGACAATCTCGCCAAATCCGAAGGCGTGCCCGGGGCAGATGGCAAGCCCCAGCTGGGTGGTGTGAATGCACCTACTGTGTACAATACCGAATCAAATATCCGACAGTTCTGGGATGGGCGTGCAGCAGACCTCAAGGAGCAAGCCGGCGGGCCGCCCCTCAACCCGGTGGAAATGGGCTATGCCCACCCGGAAGATTGGCACAAGATTGCCGGCAAACTGGCACAAAGTTCGGAGCTGCGTGTGCTCTTTGCCGCAGCGTTCGGGGATCAAGGCATCACGGCCGATACGATTACGGAAGCCATCGCGGCCTATGAAAAAACCTTGCGCACTCCGGATTCGGCATTTGACCTCTACCAAAAGGGAGACAAAGCGGCCTTAGATGCAGCTGCCACGGCGGGTAAAGCGGCATTCGAGCAGCAAGGCTGCGCCACATGCCACTCCGGCCCCACCTTGGGAGGCCAAAGCTTCGAGTACATTAACACCTACGAAGATTTGCGAGCCCTTGCCACCCCGTCCAATTATACTGAGGGCGCATACGGCTTGGCAGATTTCACCAAGAAAGATGCCCACAAAGATATGTTCCGCGTGCCCCTGCTGCGCAATGTGGCCCTCACTGCGCCGTACTTCCATACCGGTTCGGTGGGCAAGTTGGAGGATGCCGTGCGCATCATGATCAAGACCCAGGGCAAAGAGAGTGCCACTGATGCGGATATCAACAACATCACGGCTTTCCTGAAGGCCCAAACCGGCAAGCTCAACGGCAAAGCGGTTGATACCCTCTCCCCGGAAGATGTGAAACCCTGATTCCGGTTCCCTTTTCGCCGTTCCTTACAGCCCGCGCCTTGTACCCCTTGGCGCGGGCTTCTTCATCGAGAAAATCAGCGCAGTGAGCGGGCATAATCCCGCAGAATCTTGCCAAAGGCCTCGGCCGTCTCGGGCACATCCTGCACCGAATGGCCGGAAGGCACAATCTGCTCCGAGCCCCACGGCAGGTGACTGGACCAGTAGGGAACAATACCATCTGAGCTGTTGGGGCTATCATTGTCCCCCTGGTCACCAATGATGGAATGAGTGGGAACCTTGCGCAGTTTCAATTTTTGCAAACCAGCCACAGAGTAGCTATCCGGGGAGAGCTGCCCCACACTGGTAAACCACTGCGTAAAGCGCTCCGGATTCAGAAGGATGATATCTTCCTGCAACGTAGCCACATTGATAAGTTCACTTACCAGAGCCTCCGGCAATTTTACCAATTTCAGCAATGCTGTGACTAAGCGGTACTTAGCCAAAGGCGCGCCACGATGCGGGGTTGCCATGTACACGACCATCCCTGCCTGCACCGGGCGGAAGAAGAATGTCTCACGAAACGCATCCAAAGACTTCACCGGTATGGGTTCATCAACGTAGCGCGCATCGGCATATTTAGACAATTTCCCCTTGGTAATCCCATTATCTTTCACAAGAAGCCAAGGCTCCAAACTTTGGCTATAGCGGGTAATGAGCCCCCCCATCGAATGCCCTACCACCACCATACGATCCCAGTTTTTGTTTTTCTTCTCCGGGTCCAATTTTTGGCGCACATCCCGCAAAGCTCTGCGGTATTCTGCCGCCGTGAGGGTCCAAGCCACACCGGTGGGATAATTAAAATACCAGAATTGATAGCGAGCGCGTATTTCGGGATCGGCCATGAGGCGGTTGACCATGTTATCAAACGTGCCGGCACTGGAGAGGAGGCCATGGGTGAGGATGACGGGAATCTTGTGGGGGTTGTACGCCTCCATGCAGGAGAGGCCCATACTGTCTCGCAATTCTTGTGGTTTGAGCATACCCAAGAAGCGGTCACTCTTCACACGGGTAAGATTCCAATACACCTCAATAGGTGCGGAAAAATCTGCCGCCAGTTGGTAATTCAACCGCCCTACCCGCACGGTCTCTGTCTGGTGGCGGGGAATGAGGCGCATGACCGGCCTGGCATTTTTGCCCTTGGGGAAGGTGAGCACGGCGGTAAGCGTGCGAACTGTACCGCGCGTACGAATGTTGAACTTGATGTTGGATTTATCCACCTTGTTAGCGGGGATGATACCGACCAAAGGTACGCCCAAGCCGGGCACGCTGTAACGCTCATCCAAATTTTCAATCGGCACATCTGCAGAGGGTAATACCTCGCTATACATCTCAATCAAAGGGCGCTGCGGGCCATCAACCTCATGCGTCCAAGTAAAACCGACCGGTTGGTGCATGCGCCCTTGCTTCCAATCCTTAGCATAATCCACACGCACGCGCCGAATCAAAGTCAACAAATTCGCATTGTATTGTGCTACCAAATCCGCATACTGCTCCGGCGTGTGTGTGCGCTTTTGTAGTTCCCCCCAAAGCGCACGCAAACGAGCTATGACGGCAGCATCCGGCAATTCTTCACGACTTTCCCGTGGCATGCGGGGCTCCGGCACAAGAGGCGAAGAACACGATGCTCCCAGCACCACTGCCAGCAGCACCGCCAAGCACAACGAATAGTAACGTCCGAATGTCGTTTGTTTCAGCATACCTGCATCGTAATGAATGCAGCGTGCAAAGTCAACGTGTTAGTGGTGTTATGCCATTTTTCTGCGACGGCGGGCACACAGGGCTGCCAGAGCCAACAGGGAAAGTGTGGTGGTAGTCGGCTCGGGGAGGTAGGCAAAGTACACGGAAGAAGAATCCTGCGGGGAGTAAAAGCCGTTCCACGTTTTACCATCCTGCATCAGCGCCGTCACCGACATGGCCGACAAATCTCCGAATTTTGTGTTTTCCGATTCAGCCGCAGCCGCCATTGCAAGCACCGAGGTGATTTGCCCGAAACTCAGTTTCACCGCACCGTAGCCATTCATATCTCCGAGCGCGGTCATATCCACCAGCAGACTGCTTCCCTGCACGGTGATAGCCCCCACAAGGGCGTTGGAAATCATGCTGTAAATTTTGTCACCGGCTTCCAGACGCAGTTGGTCGGAGATACCGCAACCTTTCAGCGTGATAGCAGATGCCACACCCACTTCTGCCCCCACGGTGTTGGTAGCGGTAAGCGTAAGTTCTGCTTGGTCGGCCAACACACGGGCACCGGCACCGGCCAGCACCAGCTGCACATCATCTGCCAGCACCACATGCTCCAACACCAGTGTTGTATTCGCCTGCACGCTCAATTGGGCAGACTGCACCTGCCCCGTTTGACCATTGGCACCGGCAATTTTGGCCTCAGAGGGGGTGGTACTGCTCAGGCTCAGATTGCTAAGCGTAGCGGGGGCACTCTTTTGCACGGCTTCCACTTTCAGCAATTCCTTATCCCCATTCTGCAAGACCATGGAACCTTCGCCCGAGATGGCAGTCTTGGCCACATCCTGCATATTTTGAAGATTCAGACGGCTCTTATCCTGTACATCCAACTGCTGCAAACCGGAAATCTGCCCCGTCATGTTGAATGCAGCGGCATCCGTGCCCAAGTCAATCACAAGCTTGCCGGGACCTGTCACATCATCAGCATATGTTGTGGCGGTATCGGTACCGGCAGTGTATTGCACTTTCATCACTGCTCCGTCTTCCAATATCACATCACCTTTGTGACCATAGTAATTCGCTACTTCGCCACCGGTGCTTTCTTTGTTCTCGCCGCCCTCTATGTACTCCTCGGCATGGTTCACTCCTTCACGCATGATGTAGGTGCCGCCGGTCTGCACGGTAACATCACCCGTCAGGCGGGCGTGGCCGGCCAGTTCAAAGGTAGCCCCATCTGCCACGGTCACATTCATGGCGGCATCTGCATAGTGCCAATCATCCGCGCGGGTGGAAAAGTCAGCCGTATCCGGGGAGGCACTGTAAGAGCCAAAACCATGAACCGTAAGAGTACCGGCCAGACGAACCGTGCCGCTCATGACGGTAAGCCCGCTATCCTTGTTCTCAAGATTAGTGCGTATACTGTTGAGCTCCCACGTACCCTTACCATCGTACACAATGCCCAAGGCAGATGTTGCCGAATCCCGGAACGAGCCTACAAATTTTTGATTATTCTCTTCCCTAAAGGTGAGCACAGCCTTGGTGGCCGAGCTATTGGAGATGATAGCTTCTTCCGTCAGGGCATTGATGGTAAATCCTCCACGGTCTTCCCCCTTAGTCAAATACCAATCCATGCTGTTGCCATTCATATCCAGCGTGGCACCGCCATTGCCAAAGGTAAAATCACGGTATATCTGCGAAGTATCTTTGATTCGAACCGTAGAACCGGCATTAGCCAACACATTATAGGCAGCATACCCATCTTTTTGGTTCAAAAGCGTTTCACCCTTGCCACCCACATTCAGGAAAATCTCATTTTTCCCCTCCCCGCATATATTCAGCGTACCATCGCCCACTTTGCGCCACTCGCGCATGTATGAGGCATCGGTATTGCGCAGGCTCACATTCACCTGTACATCTTCATCCACCACATAGCCGGCAGAATTGAGCAAATGATTCTCCGCAGATTGCACATTAAACTGCACCTCTTTATGCCCATTTGCAGCAAAGTGCAAGTAGCCAATACCCAAATCAGTATCCGCATCCACCTGCACGATATAATTGGCTTTATCCGCTGCTGCTTCCAACACTACATTCTGCGTCCGGTAGAGTTTGGCATAAGTTACTCCGGTGGCTATCACCGGCTCTTTCTTATCATCATCTCCGGAATTATCGTAATATGCGCTTTCCGTGGCATTCAAATACTCATCCCCATAGCCATACCATGTATCACTATCCTTGAGAGATGAAAGCGATTTCCACGTATGCCCCCAAGCTTCCACGTCTACCCCATTAAATGTGGCAGAGTTCCAAGCATCATCAATGTAGATATTGGAATTATCGCTATTTCTCAAATAACCAACCGCCGCCGGCACTGTCACGCTTACATCTGTACCACCCACATTAAACGTATCTTCTATACCGTCCACTTTCCCGTCTTTTTCGCCGGATTCTGCACCACTAAAGCGCAAGGTGCCGTCTGTACGCCCCATATTCACCCGTACGTTGTCAGCTTCCATCACCTCCGCTGTCCACTCCTGAGCCGCGCCGGCACGCTTATATGTATCTCCGTTAGTGCCGATATGCGCCGCTAAAAACTGAAAACTTTCACTCTCACTGTCCCACACAAAGTAGGGGCTCCCGGAGTCGCCCCCCATCGTTCCAAAGGGGAGAGGTGTATTATCCGTTGCACCTTTGCCTGCTTCTTTTCCACCGGCTGTTGTCAGATATACTCGCTGAAAATCGTCGTCATTATCAGAGACATCTACTACGCTACTCACATAACCGATACCACCCACTGTATAAAGCCCGGCACCATTCACCGTGGTCTCGGTGCCGGAAGCATCCCAAACAGATTGGGTACCGCCACCAACGCGATAGATAAGAGTATTATTACCCACGCAGTTCTTAGTAATATCACCGGAATAAACAGTCGCAGTTTCAACATCTGTCACCAGTTTACTCAAGCGATTTATTTTGTAATCCTTTTCCGAATCGGCAGAACCGCCAAATAACTGATGAATGAATTGAGTTCCTTCCTGAATACCGCGATACTTGATACTACGTTTTTCCCCAATCCCCCAATCGTTGGAGGTAAACGTAGGCATGGGAGCAGATTGCTGATGCGCTACCGTCACCACATAATTATAACCGATAGCAGTCGAGCTACCGATATCGGACACGGCATCAAAACTAATCATGCCATGCTCCAAGGTAGAGGAATCCTTAGCAGCAGAATCCGTATAACTCAGCTTCACACCACCATCTCGCTGGCGAATGTAATCCAACATGGCACTCGTTGAACCCACCGCAAAACGCCCCGAATTGGTCGCAAAATCGATGTATGTATTACGAGACACATCCGAATGCATGACAGCTGCCCCCACAGGCGCAGCAACCATAGAAGCCATGAGAGATGCCAGAAGTAGACGAGGTAAGCGAATTTTCATAAACTGGTATCAAGTCGGAAATTTACTTTATCCTACCAAATCACACCACCTTGTCAACCTAGAAAACGATTTCTCTGAAAATTGCTAACAAGTTCGCGCTTTACCCTTGGGGAAAGAACTGATAGAATGGGGGACATATGGCTACACGCACGACAAAAGAATTACCATGGCGCAACCACCTGCGGGGCATCATAACGCTAAGTCCTTTGGTGGTATTTTTTCTAATTTATGTTATCAGCTCCGTGGTGGCAGGAGATTTTTACAAGATGCCGGTGGCGGTAGCCTTTTTGGCTGCAGCAGTATGGGCATTCACCGTGAGTAAGCCAAAGCAACTTAGCCGCAAAGTGGAGATTTTCTCTTCCGGGGCTGCGCACAGCAACATCATGATGATGATATGGATTTTCATCTTGGCGGGCGCCTTTGCCCAGAGTGCCAAATATACCGGTGCGGTGGATGCGATGGTAAACCTGACATTGTACGCCCTACCCGCCAACATGTTGCTCCCCGGCGTGTTTCTGGCAGCGTGTCTCATCTCGCTTTCCATTGGCACCTCCGTGGGTACAATAGTGGCACTCATGCCGGTGGCGGCCGGTTTAGCCACAGGGGCGGGCAGCAGCGTAGCACTCATGGCGGGTGCAGTGGTAGGTGGCGCATTCTTCGGGGATAATCTTTCCTTCATTTCCGACACGACCATAGCTGCCACACGCACCCAAGGCTGCGCCATGAAGGATAAATTCCGCGCTAATTTCCGCATTGTGCTTCCGGCGGCTATCCTCGTTTTTGCTCTGTATAGTGTACTAGGGTGGGATTTGCAAAGCACACCACGCAACGCACCGGAGCACATATGGCTGGTGCTACCGTACATATTGGTCTTGGTAACCGCACTTTGCGGCATGAATGTGATGCGCGTGCTCATCCTGGGGCTGGCGGGCACCGGAGTGGCAGCTCTGTGTCTGCAAAGCACCAACCTGATGGATTGGGCGGGAGCTATGGGCAAAGGCATCACCGGCATGGGCGAACTCATCATCGTTACCCTGCTGGCAGCGGGCGTGTTGGAACTTATCCGCTACAACGGCGGGCTTACCTACATCATCACCCACCTGTGCCGCCATATTCACGGGAGACGCGGCGCAGAACTCGGTATAGGTGCCATGACCATGCTGGCCAACTTCTGCACGGCAAACAATACCGTAGCCATCGTGGCCGTGGGCAACATTGCCCGCCGCGTGGCTCAGCGCTACGGGGTATCTCCTACCCGCGCAGCCAGCCTGCTGGATACATTTTCCTGCGTGGCACAGGCCATCATTCCCTACGGGGCACAACTTCTCATGGGTGCAGCCCTGGCCGGGATTGGGTCCCTGCAAATCATCCCCTATCTCTTCTACCCGTTCTGCATGTGCGCCTGCGCGCTGCTCTTTATTGCATGCAGGCGCAAGCAATGAGGAGCAGCGCGCGGCAAGCGCATTACTTACCTTATTGAGGCCATGCCCCCGTTTTCACGGGGATGAGCGACACCTGCCAAGCTTGATGCCATGAAACCAGGGGGTGCTCAATCACGATGGTATTCTTGCCTTTGACCAAGGGGAGCTCCACGGGGTCGAGCAGCCACCAAAGCTCCTCCGGCTCCAGCGGGGGATTATCGAACTGCCAAGCATTGCCGGATGAGCGCTGCCCCGCATATTTGTAGCGGTGAGGATTGCGGATTTCCTTGCCATTCACCCAAATACGTGAGCCTGCCACATCCCAATCACCGGGTTTGGCAGGCAAGCCGGTGTAGCGGCGGTTGGAGCGTTCCGGCGCATCAAAGCCAATCATGAACTTCTTTTTGCCATCTTTTTTGGCTTGAATGGTAGTAATGGCCCAGAGTGTTTGGCCGGGGCGTCCCTTGGGGAAAAGTCCAATGCAGCCGGAGCCTTCGCGAGTGCGGAAATAGAGACTGGCACCGTGTGCGGGGCGCGTTGCAAGCCCGGCCAGCTCACCTTTCAGCACAGCTTCGCGCGTGGCCTCCACCTGCCCCTTACCCACAGGGGCAACCACCGTCCAGTTGACTTCTGTCTCCGGCCACACGGGGAATGGCTCATCGGCAAAGATGGTTTTGCGGATAGCGGCTGCGCGCTTTTGGAACAGGCTATATGCCTTGTTGGCCTCGGTATCCGGCGCAGGCATATCGGTGGGGAAGGCATCGCCATCGGCCTCACCCCCCTGCCAGGAGCGCTCCACCATGGCACACATAGCCGGCCACATGTTGCACGTAGCGGGGATGAGCTCCTTGTGCTCCACACGGCCATCCGGCCAAATACCCATAATTGTGCCCAAGCGCAGTTCATCTCCCTTCCCCGCAGCACAGGGACGCATGAAGAAATAGCGGCGCACCATCAGGGCCGGCTCATACACATTGGTGTAGCCGATGATGGAATCAAAAGTACGGCCCTTGAGATTGGTAAGAGAGACAGAAGCCACATCCGCGCCATCCAGCCAGCGCTGGCCGATGCTGTCCGGGTGCTTACCCAAATCGCGTCGGCTGGCCCACTGAACGGCCTGCCGCCCGTGAGATTTCAATTTTTCTACCACAAAATTCACAAACTGAACGGCATTGGGAATACGTACTTCATCCGCACCAAAATGGATGATGGGGCACATCTCTGCCGGGATTTCCTTGCAGAACTCATCCAACAACTCACCGATGATTTTCATTCCTTCAGGGGAATGCATGGCAAAACCAAACGCTTTATTGAAATACTTGCTATGCCCCGGCATATCCAGTTCGGGAATCACCGTGATGTGGCGTTTGCGAGCATATTCCACCACCTCACGAATCTGCGCATAGCTGTATGTATCATTAAAATCACGCGTACGATATTTGGGGTCGTTCAACTTGGGGTATGATTTGCACTGCACTCGCCAGCCGGGGTTATCTGTGAGGTGCCAGTGAAAAAGATTGACCTTGAGCTGGGCAGCCAAATCAAGCTCCTTTTTCAAGCGCTCAATCTTGCGGAAATTGCGCCCGCAATCCTGCAAATACCCGCGATAGCGGAAAGCGGGCCAATCTGTAATCTCACAACAGCGCAAGGGACGACCATTTACGGCCAACTGGCGCAGCGTTTGCAGACCATAGAAGAAACCGGCATCACTCGCCGCGCGAATGAGCACCCCATCGGGAGTCACGCTCAAGCGGTAGCCCTGCTCTTGCGCCTCTGCGGGCAAGCCATCTTGCGTCTTCTCCAATGTGACAGCTAAGATATTTCTGCTTTTACCGGAGCAGTCTTTCAGAATCCCATCCCACGCAATGTTGATGGCATCCGTCTTTTCAACATCGCCGCGCAGCATCCATCCCGCAGCACCTGGCACCGAAACGGTGCCTTCTTTCCACTCCACTTTCTGCGGGAAGGGGATGAGAGCCGCCGGGGCTTCCTGCTCCCATTCCAAGGGGTGTGGTGATACCCAAGCGGCCACAACCTGAGGATTGCACAGCATCACAGCAAACAAAAGCAAGAAAAGGAATCTCATACGCGGAATATTCTACCCAGATGCATTTCTTATAGCAAGAAAAATTGATAAAATTGTTGCCATAGGCCATTTGCATCTTAAAATGAGCTTGTCATCCCCTGCAATATAAGGTAGACTGCCCCCGCAACCCACCGCACCACAATTTTATGATAAAGAAATTAATGATGATACTGGGTACCCTGACCTTGGTAGCAGGGTTGGTGTACACACCCGTGATGGCTCAAGACACGGAGGAGGAAACGACGGAAGAAAAAGTGGTAACCATTCCGGATATGCTCAGCGAGGTTGAATACGTGACCAAGGTGAAGCCCAAGAAGAAAGCCTCCGTCTACTATTTCCTGCGTTCGCACTCCAATTGCGGATACTGCGTGATTATCTCCGGCTCCAACAATGCAGCCTACAAGGAGATGAAGGGCAAGGGCGCGGAGCTCATCATGCTCAACTGCGACCCGAATACAGAAAAAGCCAAGGCTTGGGCAGATAAGTCGGAATTGAATTTTCCCATCGTTACGCCGGAAACGAAGAATAAGGTGAAGGTGTCGGCCGAAGGTTTTCGCGGCTATCCGCACGTTGTCGCGGTAACGGCTGATGGCACACTACTCAAGCACGGCGGTGGCGCAAATGAAGTCAAGGAGCTCCTCAGCGATTGGAAAAGTTTGGTAAAGGAAAGCAAGAAGATTGAACGCGAGAAGCGCAAGGAAGCCGAAGCCAAGAAGAAGGCAGCCAAGAAAAAAGCCAAGAAAAAGAAGGCCAAGCCTGCTGATGCCGAAGCCTCCGAAGAAGATACCGACTTGGAGCTGTAATTTGCACCGACCACAGAATATTATTTCATGCTCCCTGCTGCAACCGGCGGGGAGTTTTTTCGAACATCAGGCAAGGTGATACTTTCATATGAGAAGAAGCATCAACTACCACTTGTACCTCGTGACAGATGAATCGGAAAAATGCCGCCACGGACTGCTGGAGACAGTCAGGCGCGCGGTGCGCGGGGGTGTCACGGTGGTGCAATACCGCACCGTCAACAAGGACTACGCCACCCAGCTGGCAGAGGTGAAGCCCCTGCAAGCTTTTCTGAAAAAAGCGGGCGTACCGCTCATCATCAACAACAACGTGGAGCTTGCCATCGAAATTGGAGCCGATGGATTGCATGTGGGCCAAGATGATACCCCTGTAGAGGAAGCTCGCCGCCGCATTGGCCCGGATATGATTCTGGGGCTATCCGTCTCCAATGCAGAGCAAATGGCTGCCGTCAACACAGAGCTGGTGGACTATGTGGGCTGTGGGCCGGTATTCCCCACCAACACCAAAAAAGATGCAGCCCAAGATGTAGGCATGGAGGGATGGAACCGCCTGGCTGCCGCGTGCCCCCTGCCCGTGGTGGCCATCGGTGGCTTAGATAAAGCACGCACCGCCGCCGTGCGAGCCACAGGATTGGCGGCCGGTGTGGCCATAGTCTCCTACATATGTGCCGCCGAAGATCCGGAACAAGCAGCCAAAGATTTAGCATGAAACAAGCTTGCCAAATTGCCGCAGATATTTTGGAGCGCCTGCGCAGCCACCGCCCGCTTATCCTTTGCCTAACCAACAGTGTAGTGCAAAACTTCACAGCCAACCTCCTTTTGGCCGTGGGTGGTGTACCTGTCATGCTCCACCATGAGGAAGAGACGGAAGACCTCCTGCACACATGCGCCAATGGTCTTCTCATCAATGTGGGGACACTCAGCACCGCCCAAGCAACACAAATGCAACGCGCCGTCCATAGCGCTGCCCGCGCCGGTATCCCCTGGGTGCTCGACCCCGTGGCCGTGGGGCTGCTGCGTTTCCGCACGCGCGTATGCGAAGAACTTCTGTCCACCCCCCCGGCTATGATTCGTGGCAATGCCTCAGAAATCATGGCTCTCGCCGGGGTAGATGCCGCCACATGCCGGGGGCCGGAAAGCGAGGCCGCCAGCACAGAGGCTCTGGAAGCCGCATCCATACTAGCACGCCGCACATCCACCTGTGTACTGGTAACCGGCGAGACGGATTACATGACAGATGGTACTACCACCTACAGCTGTGCCAATGGGCACGAACTCATGACTCGCGTGACCGGCATGGGCTGCGCCATGGGGGCGCTGGCGGCAGCCTGTGTGGCCGTAGCAGATACCCCGCTGCACGCAGCCATTGCAACGGCGGCCATCATGGGAACATGCGGAGAAATCGCTGTTGCCGGAGCGCCACGCCCCGGCAGTCTTGTGCCTGCCATGCTAGATGAGCTGGACGCCATCACCCCGGAAAAACTTCTTCAGAGAGCCAGATTGGCAAAGCTGTAAGGTTAGCGGGTCAATTGAGCAATCACTCCGGATGCCGCCTCCGCTACATCCTGTTGCTTGAGCAGCCAGGATACAATGACCACGCGCTTGGCTCCGGCTGCGAGGACTAGGGGCAAAGTCTCGCCATTGATGCCACCTATGCAGAACATGGGCATCTCTCCCACGGCAGCTTGCACCTTGGCTATGTCCTGCAGGCCGATGGAGGGTCGCCCGGGTTTGGTGCCGGTGGGAAATAAAGGACCATAACCTATATAATCCGCCCCCTCAGCCAGAGCCCCCAACGCTTGCTCCGGGCTGTGGGTAGAGCGACCCACAAGTACCCCCGGCCCCACCACGCGCCGCACCGCTGCCAAGGGACCGGCATCCTGCCCCACATGCACGGCATCCGCCTGCACCTCTGCGGCCAACTCCGGGTAGTCATTCAACACAAAAATAGCCTGCCGCGCGCGGCAAATCTCCTGCATTTGTACGGCCAGTTCTTTCACCACCGGCAATTCCACCCCCTTGGCTCGCATCTGAATAATGCGCACACCACCATCAATAAGAGCATGCGTAGTAACCGCCACCTGGGGTGCAGCAACATAACCCAAATCCACGATACCATACAAGCGACAGCCAGCTAATACGCTTTTCATGCATTTACTCTGGCACAAAGCTCCCCTTTGCGCAAGAAGAAATAATTGCATGCCAAAATATCAAGTTGACTTTGCCCGCCATTTTTCTACACTTTTTCATCATGGAAACACTTGTATCTCGTGGAATCATTGAGTCCTATTTTGATAAACTGCAAGGCTGTTTGCAACTGGATGCCGCCATTGTAGGCGGGGGTCCCTCCGGCATAGTAGCAGCCTACTATTTAGCCAAGGCCGGGCACAAGGTAGCGCTGTTCGACCGCAAGCTCTCCCCGGGTGGTGGCATGTGGGGCGGAGCCATGATGTTCAACGACATTGTGGTGCAGGAAGAGGCCATGCCCATCGTGCAAGAGTTGGGGCTGAGCTACAAACCATACCGCGAAGGCACCTACATTATTGATTCTGTGCATGCCACCGCCGGGCTGCTCTTCAAAGCCACCCAAGCGGGGGCAGTCATCTTCAATTGCTATTCTGTGGAAGACGTGGTCTATAAACAAGGGCGCGTGGGGGGAGTCGTTGTCAATTGGACCCCCGTCTTGCGAGAAGGCCTGCATGTGGACCCCCTCACCATCATCTCCCGCACCGTGCTGGATGGCACCGGCCACGATTGCGAAATCGCCAAAACCGTTGCCCGCAAAAACGGAGTGCGCCTCAATACCCCAACCGGCGGTGTTGTCGGCGAAATGAGCATGGATGCGGTAGAGGGCGAGCGCTCCACCATCGAAAACACCAAAGAGATTTACCCCGGGCTCTTCGTCTCCGGCATGGCGGCCAACGGCGTGAGCGGCAGCTTCCGCATGGGTCCCATTTTCGGCGGCATGCTCATGAGCGGCAAAAAAGCTGCCGAGCTCATGAGTCAAGCTATTCAAAACAAGAATTGAGAAACCTTCAATTCTTAAAAAATGCTAGCATTCAATTACTAGAGACAACTCTATAATCCCCACCAAATTTGTGTCCTATCCGGTTATTTTTCCTTTACAAGACACACGGTGTATGCTAAAGCAAAAAAAGCGTAGCTATACAGATACGCACCTCTGAGAATTTAACCTTCTTTTCACACAATGACCAAATACACATACATGGCACTGGCGCTGGCCCCAATGGTCTGCATGACGGTTCAGGCCACACCCGAGGTAACCGCACAAGACACCATCAAAGCCGCTCTCACCCAGTTGGCTTCCCGCCTTGATGGCGCACAGGACAAAGATTTGCCGACCCTCATTTCCGAACTGGATGCCCAGCTTGCTGCCAGCACCCCCGCTATCCTGCAGGCGCTCGAACCGCTGACCAATGAGCAGCGCTTGAGTGTCATCCAAGGGCTTATGGCTGCTGAAGAACTCAACGCGCTGGTAACCGCCGCCGCACCGCTGAGCGAAGGCAAAGCTGCCACTACTATCATGCCCGCACTTTCCGGCGAGGCAGACCCCGCCGAGCTGGCCTCCTCTCTGCCTTTCAAGACCAAGTTGCAGGTGATTGACATCGCCGCCAACTTGCTCAAGATTTGCATCGGCTTGGGTATCGATAGCCCCCAAATACACGGCATGTTCATGTCCTCTGATGATGACACGATGGGTGAAGAAGAGCCCTGCGAATCCGGCACCATCGAAGAACCCTGCGAGGAATAAACTTTCTTTTATCCTTTCATTCCGCACCGCCTATCCTTACCATGGAGAGATAGGCGGTGTTTTTTGCTCCTGCCAGCCACATTTTTCGACAATGAAATCCTTCATTCTATCCACTTTAGTGCTTTTAGCCACCATTCCCGCATGCACCTCAGCACCACAGGAAAAGACCGCTCCCGGTGCCACAGCCCCGCCAACACTAGCAAAGACATGCCTGGAAGTTTACTTCTCGGGTTCTTCGGCATCCTCCGCCCCCATGCTCATCCAATTCCCGACCTATGCAGGATCCTTTGCAGCCCTCCCGGAAAAGGATACGCAGGCCACCACATCGCTGTATGATGCCCCCATGCCCCTCAACATCTCCTACACGCCCTCCGCTCACAGCGAGGCTATCATCTCTCTGCAAAATTACAACACTCAGGCCACCCTTGCCCTACAGTTCTCAACCCCACACTCCGGCCATGCCAAGCTCACATGGCAACAACAGGGCGCTGCTCCCTTTACTGCAAATGCCCCTTTCACGCTGAAATCTTCCCCCTCTGAAAGTGTGCGCATCTTCCTGCCCGCCTTCCCTGTCGGCCAGTAAGAGACAGCAAATGTCCCACAAATTGCTTCAGGGTAAGGTATCGACCTCACTTGCCCTGCTCAGCTTGTCTATTTCCCGCGCTATGAGCATTTCTACACTCATTCCCTCCTGCACAGCTCTCTTAGTCAATCTTGCATAATGAGCCAGCGATAACTGAACTTTAATCGACCTTGATTTCATCTCTGTTTGCGACACGTCCGCAGTCGTTTTCGCATCAACCTCCCTTCCATAATCACCCCCCACAAAGCCTAACTCCTCCACTTTTTGTCCCAAACACTTTGAAGCTTTCTGATTGCACCGCATGACTGTTATATAGCACAAGACGCTTAGTTTGTAAAATATCTTTTTGCGATTTTTCTTCATTTATATATCCTTTTGAGATTTTTTTTTGATTTTCCGGAACGCATCTCATTCCGAAATCGCCAATCTCTCATTTTTTCTCAA
This sequence comes from Akkermansia sp., assembly GCA_017398355.1. Taxonomy (GTDB): domain Bacteria; phylum Verrucomicrobiota; class Verrucomicrobiia; order Verrucomicrobiales; family Akkermansiaceae; genus Akkermansia. Next base: position 21,953 of record JAFQGD010000040.1, read on the forward strand.
CTAAAAGCAATCGCAAGCGTCTATCTATCGGAAGAGGAAAAACACATTTGTGAAACAAACATACCATTTTTTCATCACCGCATTTGCTGCGCTGGCTTGGACTCTGCCGACGATGGGCTCGGCGGAGATGAAAGAGTACGCATACAGAGAGACTCACCTTTGCCCTGATATAGCACCGGCTGGCACCGCCCTCTTCAAGCACTATTTCGGTGCTGCCGCCAAGCCGGTAGCAAAAGATTGGGATGCGGAAAATCTGGTGCAATATGCTTCCACTTGGAGGCGCAACAAGGCAGGCAAGCGGGTCTTATGCGAGGGACTGATGCTTCTGGCAGAGGATGGAAGTACCATGCGCAAGCTGTTCTGCGAACGCTTCGAGACCGAGCCCGAGAAACGGGTCAATTTCACGGAACAGGTATACCGTTCCATCACGCCTTTTGTGTTTGTTAGCAATCTGGTAGGCTGCGTAGATAGGGAAGAAGAAACGCTGTCTGTGGATTGGATTCTCTTCAACCCGCAGACCCGACAAATAGAGCGCACCGAGCACAAGCAATGGACACGCAAGGAACTGCGCGGCACCCAAAGAACCCTCACCGATGCGGAAGCAGAGCTCTTCCGCCACTTCTTTCCCTCCCACAAATGGCGGCGCACTCCCCCCACTTGGGATGCCACGAAGCGCGTGCTCTATTCTGCCCGGGGCCGCACCGGAGCCCGCGGAGCCTATGCGCTCAACGGCTATCTTAAGCACATCTCGCCGGATGGCCGCAGGTGCAGCATCGCCGTCAAAACCCTTGAAACCAAGGGTTCGTGGATATGCCATGACCACCCCCGGAGCCGCGAACTCCCCATGGTGAAACCCTTTGTCTTTGTGGAGCTGCAAGACCGCCTCCGCTTCTACATCGAGCAATTTCATCCCCAAACCGGAGCCTACCTTGGCACCCACACCAAAGAATACGATTTCCGCACGCTGGAGCTCACCGCGGATACCCACGCCCCCACCCCCGCCACCGCCGTATCAAAGCCTCAACATTGAAGTGCTGACACACTCACTTTCATGATAAAGGATTGGATATGAAAGGATGGGCGAACTTATTTGGCAAAAAGGCTCATGCTGTTCTTGTTTCTGATGGAAAGAAATTGTTGGTATACACACCTAGGAAGCAAGCCAGTGTAAAGGCCATTCTACAGCATCATCTGCTCACACAATGACATTTGTCGCCCCACATATCCGGGCATTTCCCCTATGTGGTTGTTCTGCGTATTTTTGGCTTGCGCATGAGCCGGAATTGCAGCTATAATCACACCGTGATTCTGAGCCGGGTGATACGTTTTTATGTGGATGGGTTCCGGAGCATGACTCTGGGGCGCACGCTGTGGTGTATCATCCTCATCAAGCTCTTTATCATGTTTGCCGTGCTCAGGGTGTTTTTCTTCCCATCCTATCTGCAGGGAGGGGATGAGGAAAAGGGGGAAGCGGTTTCCGCAGAACTCACCGAGCGCATGGCTCAACCTATCAATCCCCGATAACGATATCGACTTATGGATGCTATTGATTCTTCCCTTGTTGATTGGTCGCGGGCGCAGTTTGCGCTCACGGCGATGTATCATTGGCTATTTGTCCCGCTGACACTGGGTCTGGGCGTGGTAATGGCCATCATGGAGACACTCTATGTGCGCACCGGACGCGAGTTCTGGAAGCAAACCGCTAAGTTTTGGATGAAGCTCTTCGGCATCAATTTTGCCATGGGGGTGGCCACAGGCATCATACTGGAGTTCGAGTTCGGCACGAACTGGAGCAACTACAGCTGGTTTGTGGGTGATATTTTCGGGGCTCCGCTGGCCATTGAGGGGATTCTGGCCTTTTTCATGGAGTCCACCTTCATTGCGGTGATGTACTTTGGATGGAACAAGGTGAGCAAGCGGGCGCACCTAGCCTCTACTTGGCTCACCATTATCGGGGCTACAATTTCCGCATGGTGGATTCTGGTAGCCAATGCTTGGATGCAACACCCCGTGGGTATGGAGTTCAACCCGGACACGGTGCGCAACGAGATGGTTGATTTTGCGGCAGTGGCGTTCTCCCCCGTGGCGGTGGTAAAGTTTTGCCACACGGTGAGTTCATCTTGGGTGCTGGGAGCGGTATTTGTGGTGGGGGTGAGCTGTTGGTATCTGCTGCGAGGCAGACACCGTGAGTTCGCCCTGAGCAGCATCCGCGTGGCGGCGTGGTTCGGGTTGTTTGCCGCGCTGATAACGGCACATACCGGCCACCAAAGCGGGCGGGATATAGCAATGTACCAGCCCATGAAACTGGCAGCAGCGGAGGGTCTGTACGAGGGGGGCACGGAGCAAGCTCTTGTGCTGGGGGGGCTCCTGCGGCCCGGGGCAGACTGGACTGCCGCAAGTGGCGATGACCGCTTCCTGCTCAAGGTAGAGATGCCGTATGCTCTTTCTTACTTGGCAACACATGATTTGCAAGGCTACGTACCCGGCATCCGCAATCTGCTGGAGGGTGGCTACAAACTGCCGGATGACAGCGTGGCACTCTCTGCGGAGGAAATGATGAAGCGTGGCCGCATGGCAATTGATGCACTGGCACAGTATCGCGCGGCAGCGGATGCAGAGACAAAAGCCACAGCCCTTGCCACGCTGGAAGAGAATTTCCCTTGGTTCGGCTATGGTTATCTGAAAAGCCCGGGAGAGCTGGTTCCGCCCGTACCGCTGACGTTCTACAGCTTCCGCATCATGGTGGTGCTGGGGGGCTATTTCATTGCCCTGTTTGCGGGGCTATTGCTGCTGGGGCAGCGGGTGACGCGCTGGAAATGGGCACAACTGGCAGTCGTGCTGACCATTCCGCTGGCATGGCTGGCCAGTCAGGCGGGGTGGGTTGTGGCAGAAGTGGGCCGGCAACCCTGGTCAATTCAAGGTCTGCTGCCGAATGTTGCCGCCATCTCGAAATTGGATGTTGGCTCTGTGCAGACTACTTTCTTTATTTTCCTAATACTCTTCACTCTCCTGCTAGTGGCGGAGCTGGGTATCATGGGTAAGGCCATTGCTGCCGGTCCCGAAACAGATCAAACCTCTGCATAAGCTATGAACGATATCACATTTCTGCAACAGTACTGGTGGTTCCTTGTCTCCCTGCTTGGGGCGCTGCTGGTGTTCCTCATGTTCGTGCAGGGCGGGCAATCGCTCATCTGGACACTGGGTCGCACAGAAGAACAGCGGCGCATGCTCCTGCTGGCCACCGGTCGCAAATGGGAACTTACCTTTACCACACTGGTGACCTTCGGCGGCGCGTTTTTTGCCTCTTTCCCGCTGTTCTACAGCACCAGCTTCGGCGGGGCGTATTGGGTGTGGGTTGCGATTCTGCTCTGCTTTGTCATTCAGGCCGTTTCCTACGAGTTCCAACTACGGCGTGGCAATGTGCTGGGCACCACCACCTACCGCATTTTTCTGCTGCTGAACGGAATCCTCGGTCCGCTGCTCATCGGCACTGCCGTGGGCACCTTCTTCACAGGGGCCGAGTTTGTGGTCGACAAAGCGGCTGTAGCCAGCCCTGCAATGCCCGTCATTTCCTACTGGGTCACCCCGTGGCATGGCCTGGAAGCGGTCTTGGTGCCACAGAACCTGCTACTGGGCTTGAGCGTGCTGCTGCTCACCCGTGTGCTGGCTTGTCTGTATTTCCAAGGCTGCATGGCTGATGAGACACTGCGGGAAAATTGCCGCCGACGGCTCCGTATCGAAAGCGCCCTCTTCTTGCTCTTTTTCCTGAGTTGGCTGGTGTGTTGGCTGCTTTCCACCGGGTTTGCCTATACTCCGGATAGCGGCGTGGTTCACATGGAGCCGTACAAATACCTGCACAACTTGCTGGAGATGCCCGGGGTAGCCGCGCTGCTGCTCATCGGCGTGCTGATGGTGCTGGGTGGCATGGCGGGCGGCATCTGGGGGCAGCGGCGCTCTTTCTGGCTGGCCGGGCCGGGCAGCGTGTTGGCTGTGCTGGCGCTGTTGCTCTGTGCCGGGTGGAACAACACCGCCTATTACCCCTCTGTGGCATCCCTGCAAAGCTCGCTCACCATCGCCAATAGTAGCTCCAGCCTCTTCACCCTCAAAACCATGACTATTGTCTCCTTCATCATCCCGCTCGTGCTGGCCTACATCGCTTGGGCTTGGCGCGCCCTCGACCGCGACCCCATCACCGCCGAAGAAACAAAAGATGAGCATTGACTACGGTATCCGCTGACATAGAAAAAACATTTTTCTACGCTATGAAGTGGTGCTCATTCTTCATCTTATTGCTTGTCACGCTGTGCGTTGTGGGGCTAGGCTCATGTACCGAAGAAAGCCGGATGATAGATGCAATATCCGAGCGCGAACCCGGTTTTGATGCAGATGCCGGCTATGCTATTTATCAGCAGCAGCATGGAGAATCTGCCAGCAGACTGCGCACCGCCGCCGCAGAAGCCACGACCTTGCGAGTTTATATAAAAGTTTTCCGTTATCAGAAGGATGTGGAGGAGTATATCCCACTAACAGAAAGTGATACGCAAGCCGTACGCGAAATTCTTGCGGAGGTGCAGGAACCGCCACCCTACGATTTCTCTCTGTGGCTGGCTGAGGAATACGATTCGTATTTTGTTCAGGCTGCTCCCCCTCCCTACATAGTGCAGCTGGAGTTTTTATCCTCCAAGGGTGGGGGCGTTTTGCCTTTGCATGATGGAATAACCGCAGAGATGGGAGACATGGCGAAATCAGAAGAGTACCGCACCATGCGCCCTCGTCCTACATACACTCTGCCATCAGCAAGCATCGCTCGGTGGAATGCTCTACCTTTCCTCAACAATGCAAGAGCACGCGTTGATGAGCTGTACAAAAACAACTAAATGGCCCCCTCACCTTTACAAAACGGACAATGCCACAACGAGTATCTGGTTGAGTTATACTGGTAGACAATTCGAAAGACATGGAATCAGCCTATGAAACATTGAACCGGATTCTGGAACGCTCTAGGGTATTAAATGACCTCATCCACGAATTGGGGCTTGATATGCCCCCCATGCCGGTGGCTCTGGAAGAGCTATACGTTTACCGCGAACGTAGAAAGGCGGAAGAAAGCGACTATCGCCAGGCCTTGGATGCGCCCAACCTGATGCTGTACGATTCCTACGAAGCAAAGTGCCCCGCCGGGATGCAGGAGGCACTGGCAGCCGGAGCAAATCCGGATTTGAGGATGAGTTGGGAGGGAGACCTCTTGATGACAGATGCCGTACTGTGTGGCTGGCCTAAGGGTGCGGAGATATTGCTGGAGGCCGGGGCCTCCCCTATGGAGGATGATGCAGAATTGCTTATCACTTTGTGCTGTGAAGGTCCCTCGTGGTTGTTAAAAAAGGCGCTTTCGCTATGCAATTTGCCGGCCGATTGGCAAGGAGGTTGTGATTACATGAGCCTAGCGGCTTATGCAGCAGCTTACGGTCAGGTTGATTGCCTCCGCGTTTTGCGTGAGTGTGGCATGGACTTATTGGCGCATGATGGAAAAGCTCTTTGCGAAGCATGCAAAAGAAATCAGACAGAAGTCGTGCGTTATCTGGTGCATGATTGTGGTGCACCGCTGGAAGACGAATACGATGATTGGAGCCCTCTCTTCTATGCCGCTGAGCATGACGCCTTGGACTGTGCACGCATCTTGTTGGAAGCCGGAGCTAATCCCCTTCATGAAGACATATGTGGCTATACTCCATTCAAATGGGCCGCATCTAAGCACATGCGCGCGTTGCTGGAAGATGCAAAAAGAATAAATCGTTGGCTCATGCCGCCGGCTAAGCGCCCCTCATAAAACATGTCAGACTGGACTTTGAGCGACCCTTGGAATGATTTCTGCTACGATGCACAATCGTTGCAGCGCATTGCAGCCAAGCAAGGCGTGGGGCTGACCGTAGAGGAATTGGCGTATACGGTCTTTGCCGGCTACCTGCCGGCGGGGACGTACGAGGAATGCCTCCCTTATCTACCCGCAGCCTATGATTATTTGCGCTCGGCTACTCCGGGGGCGGATGACGGTCTACCTGATTTGTGGGAAAACCTGTTTCACATCTGGGTGCCGGAGAATATTGAGCCCCTGCGTCGGGATGGTCTCCTAGACGAGGTGGTGGGAAAGCTGCGCGGTATATTTCATGAACGGCTGGAGAACTGGTTGAACACGGGAGAATCACGAGCGATGGCAGCAAATTTGGAGCAATGGTGTATAAATTTCCTCTGTTCCAGACTGGTGGCAGAAAACCATGCTTCCTTGCTGCAAAAACTGCTCACCGGCGGTGTGCATGCCCGCATTCTCTTGCTACAGCTGCATCCCGTCAGCGACCCACCATTCCCTCACATGTCGCAGGACAATAAGGCCTGCTATTTTACCCGGCAGGAGGTATGCAGCCTCGTGCAGCAATATCTGCCGGAATCCCGGCTCCCGGAATTTCTGCGTACGCTGCGCGCAGATGCCCAAGCTTTGTTTGAAACCGGAAAGGCAACACACAAGCTGATGGAGTATTGGGATATTCAACTTCACTGGGCAGAAAAACGTGTTGCTAACGGATACAGCTAAATCGGCAACTCGCAAAGCCGGTGCAGCCCGAGCCACAATCCCCACCGCACTTTAACATTTCAGATACATGAAGTTTGCACACACAGAGCCAAAAGGTGCGGCTTGGATTTCATTATTGCTGGCTATCCTATTTGCGCCGGTGGCGCTCTTCTCTTCGAGTCGAGCAAAGCTACTAGAGTCCTATGACGGCTCATCCCGTGGCCAATTCTCCCAAGGTCTCGATTGTTTTCAAGATCAGGCTGGCTGCATTATTCTCAGATAGCCCGGAGGCAGCCAACAACACATATAAAATTCGATTTTTTTATATTGTTCAAGAGGGTTTCTTCCTTACTAATCCAGGCATTTTTCGGGCAGCATGCGTATTAGTGATTTATCCAATTAAGTTCTACAAAAAACACTTTTCTTACACCAGCTTCCATGACTCTATATTCCGCGCAAGAGCAATCGAAACTTAGTCAACTTTGCACAGGGCAGACGCATTAGGATTATGACAAAAGGGCAATAAAGGAGTAAAGCGCTGGATTTAATTATTTTCGCCCGGTAAGCCAAAGAGGATACGTTCCAATTCTGCCGTATTCCAAGCAGCAAGTTTGCGCTTGCGTCTCAG
>JAFQGD010000008.1 GCA_017398355.1 Akkermansia sp.
ATATACATTTCTGCATTATAACACAAAACGCATCTAAATGCAACGTGGTAAGAAATTTGCGTTAACTTCATAAGCCTAAATTCACACCGTATGTTTGTGCCATAAGGTCATGACACGAAATTTCTAATGCGTCTGCCCTGCAACTTTGCATTTTAGTTTTGACAACAGTACTAACAATCATGTATACTGACCTGTCGGTTACAAAGTACGTTTTTATTTTTTGAGCAAATCTCATACAAAAAAACCGCTCCAGCAGCATGAAAAACTCAACCAAAATCATTATTGCAACGGCAATGACCATTGCAGGAACCAGCATGGCCGGAGCTACGACCGCAGCCGAGTTGGAACAAGCAATTAAGCGGGGCGATACGCTTGAACAGATTGTAGCTCTGTTTGATGAAGGACCGGAGGTCAATTACAAAGTCACGCTGTTGCCGGGTAAGGAACCGGCTCCCCTCATCTGCGCGCTGGCCGATGATGCCGTGTATGGTTACTCAGACGAGTACAAGGGACTAGATTTGCCCTACAACCAGGCTGAAGCCATGACTGCTCTGCTGGAAAACGGAGCCGACCCGAACGCTCGCGATGCCAAGGGGCGCACTCCACTGCATCTGACCGGCCATTCTCTGGCTCAGCATGTGCTTCTGCAGAAAGGCGCTGATCCCCGCCTGGAGGACAACCATGGAAATCTGCCCGTGGTACCCGAGGCTGAGGGTATCGCCACGGAGGGTCAGGGTAGCGATAGCTCAGATGAAATCATAGGTCTGAGCGCGGTTGAAATCCGTCAGCTGGGTGTAAGCTATGCGGAGGGTAAAAACGGCAAAAAAGTGGACGAGGCGCACGCCATCGCGTTGTATGAGGAAGCAGCCGAGCGTGGAGATGCTACCGCAGCCCGATGGATGGGCTGGCGCTACCGTCAGGGGCGAGGAGTCCCCAAAGACGCTGCCTTGGCAGATTATTTCTTCAGCTTGGCCGCCGCCGGGGGAGATAAAACAGCCGCGCAACTTGTGTCCGATATGGCACCCGAACAGGTAGCCGGCAAAGTGTTCCAGTTCAGCTGCAATGAATCCCGCGTGGAAGCGCCGATGCCTAATCCTGAGCAATACAACATCCTCGACCCTGAGGACCGCGGGGTCTACTACCTTGCACAATGGCCATCGGGCAGCAATGTGTATGTGTCTGACAGCAGGATAGATGGTGTCAACGGCGTGCGTCTTTCCAACACATACCAGAAAATCAACAAGAATACCGCCACCGTAGTGACGGAGTTCGAGTCTGTATCTTCCGATTCCGGCAACGGTTGGTACAAGCGCTCGTACAAGCTCATCTTCACCTCTCCCACCGAGGGGAAGGCCTCCTGTACCGTTACAGGAAAACCCACAACCATTGGGGCGCAGTCCATTCATTATAAAGGCACTTTTAAGCTAAAAAACGACTGAACCGCTTCCCGAATCCAACTGAAACCACAAACCAACATCAAACGATTATGGCTGTTACTGAAACAACAACGGAAAGCTGGGGCAGTCGCCTCGGTGGCTCCATCAAAGGGGTCGCTATAGGTGGTTTGCTCTTCCTTGCGGGCATCCCCCTGCTTTTTTGGAACGAAGGTCGCGCGGTAAAGACCGCAAAAGCATTGGAAGAGGGTGCATCCGTATGCGCGAAACTTCCCAACGCCGACACGATAGACGCAACCATGGACGGCAAACTGGTGCACGTTACCGGCACCGCCGTTACTGACGATGTGCTTACCGACGACCTTTTCCCCGCCTTGGCTCCCAAGGCCATCCGCCTTACCCGCAAGGTAGAGTTCTACCAATGGGTTGAGAATGAGAGAAAAGAAAAGAAAAAGAATATGGGAGGTTCTGAGACAACCGTCACCACCTACACCTACTCCAAGAAATGGGTAAGCAAACCCGTGGATTCTTCTTCCTTCCGCGAGGCCGGCCACAACAACCAAGTATTCATGCCTGAGGCCACAGATAGAAACCTTGTTGCCGAAAATGCTCGTTATGGCGCATTCGAGCTTAACAAGAGCCAGATTAGTCGCATTGTTGGTGCCAAGAATGTGGAGCTGAAGCCCGAGTATATTCCCGAATCCCTGAAGGGTCGCGTTACCATCTCCGGCAACTACGCCTACGTAGGCTGCCCGGTAGGAAGTATGATGCAGCCCGGCATGATGAATAATATGACTCCCGCACCCGGCATGCAGCCCGGGGTAGTGCCTCCCGGCATGGTTCAGACTGTTGCCACGCAGCCGGTTCCTGCCGAGAACATTGGTGCCGTGCCGCAGACCACCATGGGTGGTTTCGTGACGGTTCCCTCCATCCAGCCCAACCGCATGTCTGTAACAAATGTGGACGGTGTTCCCTTTGTCATTACGCCCGATGGTACGCCCACCCCGGTGATGCCCAACGGCATTTATTATGCAGGCAACATGCATACCATTACAGCCACAGTTCAAGGTAATGGTTTTGTGTGGCCTGCCCCCCCTGTGGTGCAGTATGCAGACATCCCCGGTTATGGCTCTCTGCCCCTCTTCACCATTGAGAATAAGAGCTATGTGCGCCTGGCCACCGGTGCTTTGGCACCCTACATCCGCCAGACCGCTTCTGCCGGCCAGATTATTGTAAATGGCACTTCCATCGCTGTGACCGTGAGCACCACAGCCGGCCCCGCTCCGGCATACAACACGGCACCCGCCGTACAACCCGCCATGGTACAACCCGCCATGGTACAGCCCGGCATGGTACAGCCCGGCATGGTGCAGCCCGGCACCACTGTCGCAACCGGCACGATGCAGGGTACGGCCAACCCCGGCAACCCGCAGGTGGGTGATGTGCGTATCTCTTGGACCATGGTTCCCGCCGAAATGCCCGTGAGCATCGTGGCTGTGCAGACCGGCTCCACCTTCGCCCCCTATGTGGCTAAGGATTCTGCCGCCGACGGCTACACCGTTGACCTGCTTGAAACCGGCACCAAGACCAAGGAAGAAATGTTCCAGAATGCCGAGAATGCCAACACCATGATGACCTGGATTCTCCGTGTCGTGGGTTGGTTGATGATGTATATGGGGCTCAAGATGGTATTCAAACCGCTTGAAGTCTTGGGTGATGTACTGCCCATCTTGGGAGATCTCATCGGCATCGGCACAGGGCTTCTTGCATTCCTCATCGCTACGCCCGCCGCCCTCATCACCATCAGTATTGCCTGGCTGTTCTACCGCCCGATTCTCGGCATTGTACTGCTGGCTATTGCCGGTGGGCTGCTTTTCCTGCTCATCAAGAAGAGAGCCACTGCCAAGGCAGCCAAAGCAGCCAAGGAAGAACCGGCTCCTGCCGAAGAGACAGCCCCGAGCGAATCCGCTGAGTAAAAATTACAGTCAACATCAACTATATTCTGCGGGGTGCTCCGGCACCCCGCACTTTTGAAACTAAAAACCCTCATTCCGACATGACTTCTTTTCGCTCGTATCCCTTCCTAATCATTGCCTGTGCGGGCATCATTTGTACCTCGTGTTCCTCGGTGGCAGCAGAAAAGCAGTCATTGGAAGCACCTGCTGCGCTGGATTATTGCACCATCAGCCTGACAGGTACAAAAACCGGGCAGACAAACCCGGTGACCTATACAATGGGCGAAAATGCGCCCATGCCCAAGCTCAAGATTTTTGCCTACAAAGCAAGGGGCAAGCAAGCCGAAATATCCTTTGATGGCGTGGGAGACAACAAAGCAGTTCACTTCAATGGTCGCATGGAGCTTATTTCCTGCTCCGGCAGCAGCTATATATTTAAATTAAACGGCGAAATGCTTGGCTTCGAAGGCGATGCAAAGTTTGAAGCTACCCCCCACACCGCAACCATCCAGATTGTACCGGCACCATGATTGTCTACGTCAACAATACCACCATCCGCATTTTCATGGGCGCCACCGCGATTGATGCCGTGCGCCGTTATTGTACCGATACCGGACTCCCGCTCTGCGAGGGTCCGTTTTACGATGCTTGGGGTAACCTGATAGCGACTGATAGCCCCATGTGCGATGGGCGTCATATTTATACCACCTCTCCCCACCAATGACGTTTAATTTCAACCGCCTACATGAAGATTATGAAAAAAACATGTTTCTTTTCTCTCCTCGCCTTCCTTGGTACCGCACTTGCTGAACAGGTGACGGTGCTGGGCATCAACGACATGCACGCAAACATCGACAGCGTGCCACAGCTGGCATCCTGTTTAAAACAGGAGCGCCTGAACGACCCAGGCTTGCTCCTACTGGCTGCAGGAGACAACCGCACCGGCAACCCTTATGTGGACAATGGCAACCGCCCCGGTGTACCCATGATTACGCTCATGAACCATCTGGAGTTCGACTTGTCCACCTTTGGCAACCATGAGTTCGACTCCGGCCCGGCTGCCTTGCGCGACTATATCAACGCAGCGGACTTTGATTTCGTATGTGCCAACATCTTCACCACCGACACCCAAGGCATCAATGTAAAGCCCTACAAGATTTTCGAGCGCAACGGCGTGCGCATCGGCGTTCTGGGCTTGGTGCAGATTGGGGAGACCGGTATACCCGATGCCCACCCGGACAAGTGCGCAGGCTTGCAGTTTGCATCCCCCTTTGATACGGCCGCCTGCTACAAGCACCTGCGGGCTCATTGCGATGTGCTCATTCTGCTCACCCACTTGGGCTTTGAAGACGACATCAAACTGGCTCAAATATTCCCCGAGGCCGATGCCATTGTGGGAGGCCATTCCCACACGCGCGTGGAAAAAGGGCATGTAGAGAACGGCGTACTCATCACCCAGGCTGAAAACAAGCTCAAGTACCTTACCAAGCTCACCTTTGACGTGCAAGACGGCAAAGTAGTAAGCAAGAAATCCGAGCTGCTTCCCTTGGCTGATTTCCCCGCCGATGAGGCCGCAGGCGACTTGGTGGAAAAAGCCAAGAGCCAGCCCTTCTTCAAGCGACAGCTCACCACGGTAAAGCGCAAGATCACCCGCCGAGAGAGTCTGGGGTGTATGATGGCCGATGCCCTTTGCATGCGTGCCATCACGGATATTGCCATTGTCAACATCGGCGGCGTGCGCCTGGATGACTTCCCCGCAGGCCCCCTTACCGTGGCCGATGTTTACCGTATGGATCCCTTTGGCAACGCAATCATCCGCAATACCATGAGCGGCAAGGAACTTATTGCTATGCTGGAAAGCCTCACGGGAAGCGACCACCATGGAGCACCCTGTGTTTCCGGCATGACCTACAAAGCCATCAAACCCGCAGCAGAGCTCAAACCCATGCGTATAACCGAGGCTAGACTGGCCGATGGTACCATCATCGACCCCGATGCCCGCTACACGGTAGCCTATAATTCATACATCGCCTCCACCACCTCCGCACCGCCCGAAAACCCCGGGGTTGCCATTGATAGCGATGGTGCCGAATGCCTCATCCGCTTCCTCGAAAAGCAAAAGGAAGTGGATTATGAAGGCGTTTCCCGCATAGAAGTTCAAATCCAAGACTAATACTTCCCACCTGCACTCATGAAAAAACCTCTATTCTTCACCCTCCTCGGCTTACTCGGCACGGTCTTTGCCGAGCAAATTACGATTCTCGGCATCAACGACATGCACGCCAATATCGATGGGGTAGCACGTCTGACCACCTGCGTGAAACAAGAGCGGGAAAAAGCTCCGCAGTTACTCCTGTTCTCTGCCGGCGATAACCGCACCGGCAGTCCCTATGTGGACTGCGGCGACCACCCCGGAGCCGCCATGATTCAGCTCATGAATCACATTGGCTTCGACCTCTCGGCTCTGGGCAATCATGAGTTTGATAGTGGCTCTGCCGCCTTGGCCTACTGCATCAAAACCGCCGATTTCGATTTTGTGAGTGCCAATGTCTTTACCACAGACAAACAAGGCATTGAGCTGAGACCATACAAGATTTTTGAGCGCAACGGTGTGCGTATCGGCGTGCTGGGGCTGCTGCAGGTGGATGCCTCCGGCCGTCCGGATGCCCACCCGGATATGTGCAAGGGAATCGGTTTCTTAGATCCGCTCAAAGTGGCCGAGCACTATAAGTATCTCCGCAGTCAGTGCGATGTGCTCATCCTGCTCACCCACTTGGGCTTCGAGACCGATATTGAGCTTGCCCGCCAGTTCCCGGAGGCTGATGCCATCATCGGTGGGCACAGCCACACCAAAGTGGAAAACGGCCACCTTGAGAATGGCGTACTCATCACCCAAACTCAGAATAAGCTCAAGTACCTGACTCGCCTTACTCTAGAGGTAGAAAACGGCAAAGTAGTGAGTAAGAAAGCCGAACTGCTCCCGCTGAGTGGCTACGAAGCCGATGCCGCAACCACCGCGCAAGTAGAGGAGATAAAAGCACAGCCCTTCTTCAAGCGTGTGCTCACCACCGTGAAACGCGATATTCCCCGCCGTGAAAGCCTCGGGTGCATGATGGCCGACTCCATCCGCAGCTGCGCTGATACAGATATTGCCATTGTGAACATGGGGGGCGTGCGTCTGGATAACTTCGCTGCCGGTGCTCTTTCCGTGGCCGATGTGTACAGCCTCGACCCCTTCGGCAACGACATTGTGCGCCTGACGGCGACCGGGCAGGAGATTCTTCGCATTCTGGAGAACATCACCATGCATGATGACCACGGCGCCCCCTGTGTGTCCGGCATGAGCTACAAGGCAGTGTGGCCCAAGGGTTCTGCTCGTCTGCGTATTACCTCCGCCTGTCTGGAGGACGGCACTCCGATTAACCCCGAAGCTCGCTACACACTTGCCATCAACTCTTACCTCTGCGCCACCACAGCGGATATGCCCGCTGATACCGGCGTTTCTCTCAAGACGGACGGCGCTGCCTGCATGATTAAGTTCCTTGAATGCAAGACAGAAATTGACTACGCCGATGTTTCCCGTGTAGAAACAAGCAAGGAATGAGTGCATACAAAAAATCAGCCATGATATACAGAACTCTGCTTCCGGCCTTGATACTTGCACCCCATCTGCTGTGGGCAACCCAGCCGGTGCCCACCATGTCAGGCCAGTGTATCCGCATTGCCATGGCTGATGCCAATGTGGCTCGAGTGGGGCTGGACCAGCCCGCCAAGGGGCCTTGGTATAGGCTCTCCGACCTCACGGACTTTGTGCTGGATTTCCCCGCAGCAGATTCCTTTACTGCTGTGACCGCCTATTGCCCGAATCTCGATGCCGAAGTCGCCGTTAGCTACGATGCCGAGCAAGGCAAGGTAAAGCTGTTGAGTGAGAATTTCAGCGTAGATATTGTCCTCAACTTCATTGACAAAGCCACAGGATCTGCTGAGATTATCTGGCATGAGGCCGGCAATACCCGTCATTTCCGTGGTGCCAGCTTCACCGTGCAAGCGGAAGCGGACGACGTTGCTCATCTGGAGCTACCCATGGAGCAGATTGCCCGAGACCCGGAGATGTTGGATGACGGGCTGCAGGAAATCCTGTGGGATATTGAAAAGATGGTTCCCGGCAATGCCACGGAAAAATTGTATAAGAAACGCCTGACTACGCTTCTTCCGCATGTAATGATGACTCAGGACGCCTCCTATACCAATCCTGATTACAAAGGGAATACTGCCCTGCACTATGCCTGCGGCCTGAGCCACGTGGAGTTGGTGCAGTGGCTGGTGAAACACGGCGCTGACCTGCAGGCGTACACCGATAAAGGCGCCAGCATTGATGCCTGCGTAGGCGGCCGAAATGCGGCGGCAATCAAAACGATTCTGAGCGAAGCCCGCGCGTGGCGAGACAGACCCTATGAAGGGCCCGCCATTGATGTAGCAGAAGCGCGCGATGCCGCAGCTTATCTCGATGTGGCCTTCAGTGGCTATGAGATGGAATCCCCTGATTTTTGCATCCCGGCAAAGGATGAAAGGGCGAGGGAATGTGCCCGGATGCTGTACCGTTGCGTGAAATCCGGCACCGGGCCGTTTGCTCTCGCTATGAACATGACGGAGACACCCGCGATACTGCTTACCCGTGTGCTGAACGCCAAGGTTAGCGAAGAAATGTTCGTGGAGTGGATTCTCCGCGAACTGGAGCAGCGGCGCATGTATCAGCAGGTGGTGCGCCGCAAGGATGGACTGGCCCTGGCTGCCCTGCCCCACATGATTCTCCATCGCGAGGAAGAAGGCATGCCCTACGATGGCAAATCGCCCCTGTACCGCGCGGCGGAGGAAGGAAACGTGGAGCTGGTGAGGTGGCTACTGAAACATAGCCCCAACCGCCGTATTACCAATGAACGGGGCGAGCAATGCGAGCTGCCCGCCGATGCCCCGAATGCAGCTGCTATTAAAGAAATAATCCGCAAGGGGGAGAATGCCTGCATGGCACCGGCCCAGGTGGCCGGCAAAACCCTCACCTTTACCGCCCCCACTCTAGTGGGTTCCTACGTAGTGAAATGGAAGAAAGCCAATGTGGAGAAAGAGGGTGCCGTGGTTGTGGATGAGGACTGGAGCATCATTGAACTGCGCTACACCCGTACCGGCGATGCGACAGCCACCGTGATTCGCCGCGCCCAGTGGTCTCCCGGCGGTCACTATGCCTCAGGCTGGTCGGAAAAAGTCTTTACCCTGCAATTCAATACCCCCGATAGTGGCACGGCCACATACTCCGATACCAGTAAGACGGGTACCCCCATGATGCATTACGGAACCTTTACACTCAAATAATCTCTATGGCCAAGAAAAAGAAATCCACCCCCCAGGAAGAGGAAATGACCGGCTGGCAGGTATTCACCTACTACATCAAGGAAATAGCCGGTGCTCTGGCACTTATCGCCTTTGGCTGCATCCTGTACCGTTATGCAGATGATATTAGTGCATGGTTCGGCAACTTGGTGCAGGAGGCCTTTAATTCCCTCATACGCTCTCTCGGTTACTAACCAAACTACGTTTCCGTGATGAAAAGTTGTCTTTCAATGATACTGCTCCTTGCAACCGCGCAAGCAGCTCTTTGCGCTCCGGCTGCTAAGAAGGTTTCTCATGCAGCCCCAGCCCCCATTTCTATGGACGGGAAACTGGTAGTGCTGAACTTCTACTCGGCTGAAGAGGCAATGGCAGAAAGGGGCGAGCAGGCAGAGGATTGGAAAGAGTGCACGGCCACGCCCATGACATTGCAGTTCCCCGCCCAATGCAACAATACATACAGCTACCAACTCTATGAGTCCACCCCCGATTCACCTTGGCCACCGGTCAAGGTAACATATGCACCGTCCGAGGGCTGCATTCATATCACCGGCAATGATATGCATGTGCGGGTAGTGCTCCGTTTCTCCTCTTCCGCAAAGGGCTCAGCCAACATCGAGTGGCATGATGAGGGCGGCTCATGGTACATCCGCCATGCAGATTTTGCAGTAAGCCCCTCCACTTCTACCGCCGGACTTGTTACCATGCCACAGACAGAAGAAACAAAAGGAGCCATTCAGTGCGTGGACGATGGACTAGGCGAGCTGCTTCGCGAGCTAGAGAACCGCAAGTACAAGACAGCCGTGGAGCGCCTGTACCAGAAACGCTTGCTCACCGTGCTTCCCCAGATTATGGAAGGAGCACCGATTGACAATATCATTTCCCATGCCAATGGAACCACCGCCCTGCATAATGCCTGTGGCTTGAGCCACGTGGAGATTGTACGCTGGCTGGTAGAGCATGGTGCCAACTTGAACGCGAAAACCGCCAAGGGTGCCAGTGTGGATGATTGCGTAGGTGGCCCGAATGCCAAAGCCATACTCGCTATTCTGCGCAAGGCAAAATCAGCACGTAAATAAACTTCTCCTATCAACAACACATCATGATGAAAAACAAACTCTCTCACCTCCTTCTTCTCCCCGCGCTGGCAGCGCTGCTGCTCAGCTCATGTGATTCACTGTATGTCAGCGGCTACTACTCATCCGGTGGCTACTATGCTCCCAGTTACGCCTGCTCGGCAGCCTGGACTGCGGCCAGCTACGATGCCAACGGCTTCCCGATATACGGTTATTCTTACGGTCGCCCGGTGTACGGCTACACGACGTCCGGCAGCCCAATCTTCTCGATTAATCTGCTTTATGCCGGATGCTATGTGCCCAACTGGGGGCCGGCCTCATGGTGCCATAGCCATCATCACCATCACTATCCGCATGGTGTACACCACGCACCCAAGCCCCCGAAGCATGACCACGCCCACAAGCCCGGTGTGCGCCCACCATCGCATGCACCCATTCATAAGAATCCTGAGAGCGTGATGGGTAAACCCAAACCTGCACGCCACACCGCGAAGCCGGTGTCCCGCCCCTCCACGGCTACCCGCCCGAGCACCGTCACGCGCCCCTCCACGGCTACCCGCCCGAGCACCGTCACGCGCCCCTCTACGGTTACCCGCCCGAGCACCGTCACGCGCCCCTCCACGGCTACCCGCCCGAGCACCGTCACGCGCCCCTCCACGGTTACCCGCCCGAGCACCGTCACGCGCCCCTCCACGGCTACCCGCCCGAGCACCGTCACGCGCCCCTCCACGGCTACCCGCCCGAGCACCACCACGCGCCCCTCCACGGCTACCCGCCCAAGCACCACCACGCGCCCCTCCACGGCTACCCGCCCGAGCACCATCACGCGCCCCTCCCCGGCTACCCGCCCAACTGCAACTCGCCCCGGCACTCGTAATAGACGCTGATATATCTCCTCTATTTAAATCATCATGATAAGAAAAAACACACTTGCCATATTGCCGCTGCTGGTTCTGAGCTACAGCGCTTTAGCAGATTCTGCCATGGCACCCAAGCGAGATCTGGGCTACACCGAATATTACCTCAAGGAATTCGAAGCAGAAGTGAAGCGTGCCGGTGGGAATGCCAACACGCTTTTCCGCCACAAGAACGAGGCTCTCAGCCGCGTGCAGGCTCTCATGAAAGCATATCCGCAAGATCCGGCTGTGCAGGCTCTCTATGAGCGTACCCGTGCCGCACTCATGATGAGTAAGGGTGATTTCAAGCAAATTACCCCCGCCATGGTGGCCTACCTCAACAACGAGAAGGAACTGCGCGAGAAGTATGCCACCCTCAGTAAGGCCAAATGGGACGAACTGCAGCAAGGAAGAGATTTTATTACTAAGGTGTTCCCTACGGTGGACCCGCTCAAAAACACCGATGAAACAAACCCGTGCAACAAAACCATTGTACTACCGGATGTGAAGTACCCGGACAATCAGTTTGTGGGGGGCTCCGGCGAGTACATTGTGGTAGGCAAGCCCTCCACCGGGTTCTATTTCGTGAACATCGGCGGGCGTGAATGGCTGGGGCCGTACGAGGCTATCAAGCGTTTCCGCCGCGAGGTGGATGGTTCGCTGGGCGACAGTCTGAATTTCACCGTCCTTGGCAAGATTACCGGCCCGGCTATGGAAATCCCCGGCAACCGCCGCACCAACATGGCCTGGGGCTGGGTGGTGGAGCCCGAGGCCCTCTACATCGATGGCCGCATCGTCGCCACTTTCGATGCAAACCACGATAAGAGCGGTTCTTTCGTGGAGGAAGACAAAGTCGCCGGCATTAAAGAAGGATGGTACACGGAGAAAGACGTGCCACAGAACGCCACGCCTGAGCGTGTGATGGAAATCTTCCTCGCCGCTATCAAAGAGAAGAATTACCCGCTGTTCCTCAAATGCATCAACCCCGACCGCCAGGCGACTGAAACAGCAGAATCTCTCCTACGCTACCACTGGGACCTGCACCAGCAGCGACTGCATGGCGAGTATGTACACGCCGAGTTCAGCGATACCAAGATTGTAGTCCACAAGGGCCATGATGATAAGAATGACCTCGAGAACTTCTTCCTGGACGACGCCCAGCGAGACCAGCTCATCAAGATGCAGGGCGAAAAGGTGGAACACGCCACGGTAAAGAGCCGAGCCTACGATGCCAATGGCAAGCAGGTCGGCGAAAAGAACACACACAAGCTCATCCGCAAGGGAAGCGGGCGCTGGTATGTGGATGACTATGAAGTACGCTTCTGATGCAATATAGCGTAACAACATATTAAAATTAGCACAGATATGAAAATGAGAAATATTTTGCAGCTTCTGGTTCTGGGTGAACTGATGACCGTTCCCCTGCTCATGGCCCAAGATAGCTCAGAGGGTTTTGTCTTTACCGAGGAGGAAGTCGCTGCTGCCGAAGCTGAAGAACAAAGCCAACTGCAGGCTCTTCTTTCTGACGGACAGGCGTATTTCACGGCGACCCAGAGTGCCCACTCGGATATTCTGTTCATTGTGGGGAATACATTCCGAGCCATTAGCAGAGAGGTTGACTATGTAGAGTGCGCAGATGCGCCGACGCCACGCGCAATCTTTGAGCAAGCGGCTGCAACTCTGGCGAGCAAATATGGAGTAGACCCCTCCTCCGGGCAAATAATGAAGGGTGTGTTGTTCCGGGAAAATTTGCAGAAAGCAAATCCCAGACTCAACCCGAAAGCCTATGCTGCCATTGAACGTCAGATTACCGCCCTCGAGGTGATGTTCAAGTGGTTCTACGGTGATTTCGGAAAAATCTGCTCGTTCTACAATGAAGATTACTTTAAGGAGCTTCAAAAGGTCGCTCGGTTCAAAGAATTGACAGAGTCTTCTGAGTTCAGGGAAATGGATACTGATTACGGCATTCTGCTGAAATTTGTCAACGGATTCTCCCCCCTTGAGAGGGCGGTGACTGTTGTAAGCCGCATGAACAACGAAGATGAGGCCATTCGCTTCTTCGAGCGTTTTCACAACCGCATAAACCGCACAGAACTAGACGCATGGTGCAACGAAGTGACGCTGGGCGGCACAAGCGACCCCATCTACAACTACCTGCGCTTCCAAAATGAACAATTGAGCTGGGCCCCCACTGCCAAAGGAGCACAGCTGGCCAACTACGAAAGTCGCTTTGATTACTGGACCAAAGATACCATTAAGGCTGCGGTGGAGCTTGGCAAGGCAGGCATAGAGCTGAGCCTGAAAGACTCAGATCTATACCAGGAATACGCACATGCGGCCGAAAAGGCCCCGGGTGACCTCTTTGGTGTAACTTTTGCCGCGTACAATGAACGCACCAAGCGACGTCTCTTCAATCTGGGAAACGAGTTGTACACGTTTGAGGATTTCCTGAAGAAAGAAACAACGTTCCTCAAGAATATGGAGGCGCGTAAGGAGCGTTCCCTGCGTGATTTTTCCTCCATAATGGTGAATACGGCTAAATCTCAGTTGAAGGAACTTCAAAGAAAGGCTGAGAAGTTCGTGCCGCAGAATCATCCCTCCCGCCAGCGTGATTAACAAACAACAACAAAACAGAGATGAAACACAGACTGACAAGCATCATGATAGGTGCAGGGCTGGCGCTTTCGCTCAGCTCCTGCGAGATTCTTCTCGAAGATTTCAATAACTACGGATTCTTTGGGCCGGGCCATCCCACCACTGTGCAGACCGGCACAAACGCTGCGCAGACCAGCTTCACGAACGGGATCATGTGGCAGCCGGCTCGCTACGATGCCAGCGGACTTCCGATTTTCGGCTATGCTGATGGCCGCCCTGTGTATGGATACACCAAGCAGGGCTCGCTCATCTACCAGTCGAACCACCTTTACTCGGGCTGCTATGTGCCCAGCTGGGGTACATCTGCCTACCACCCGCATGGTGTAGTTCCCACCCGCAAATCCCCGCTGTAAGAGATTGCAAGGGGCTCCTGTACGGCAACGCAGGAGCCCCTTCCTCCCTCACCTGCAACATTCAACGCCGAATTATATGAAACAGTTTCTTTATATCGCCACACTTGCCGGCATGCTGGCAGCTTGCTCCCC
>JAFQGD010000041.1 GCA_017398355.1 Akkermansia sp.
AGCAAGCGCAGATGCACCCACCCATTTTCTTGCGCGACAGCGCCAATTTTTTCAATGTGAAATTTGAAATATGAATTTCGCAATTTAAATTCAAGCACTAGCAGCTATTTAAGTCAGATCTCGCCTAATGCGTTTGCCCTGGTGTTAACATTGGCATGGCGCTTCCCCGCTCCGCTGCATACGCCCTTGCTCTATGAGATACCAGTGAAGCATCATCGAAACAAATGACAGAGAGCCCCTGCATTCGCAAGAGAACGCAGGGGCTCGGATTGGTTGATATTAAGATGATATCACTTGCGGCGGCGGCGAGCCACCAGAGCAGCCAGCGACAAGAGGCTCAGCGTGGTGGTGGTAGGCTCCGGCACAGCCTTATCGAGGTAGACCACGCGGGCTCCCGCATCGTAAACCAAATACGTTTCGTTGGTGATATTCCAGCCAGTGAAATAGTCGCTGGCGAGTGTGGAGTAGATGTTGTTGGAAGCCACCGCAGCCTCACCATCAGCCGCAGCCATCATCATGATGGCGTTGGCCTCGCCATAAGCCGTGCCATCCAAGGTGAGGGAGCTCACGCCGGAGAAGAGCACGATCTGAGAGGTACCGCCATCGGCAAATGTCTGCACATTGCCGTTGGTGAGAAGGTCGAGAGTAATCTTGCCACCGGATGTATTGAGCGTGAGTGCCCCGCCTGCCAGGTTGATATTGGCATGGTATTCCTCGTAGCGGGAATCGCTGTTGAGGGTGAGGCCACCCTCCACCATACCGGCAGTTTGGGCGTTGAGCGCACGGTCTCTATCGAAATGATAGGTGTAATCCGTGGTTGTATTGGCACCCATGGCCAGGTTGGAGCCCGCAGTACCGGAACCCAACATCTCGTTCACTGCCGCACTGGCAACTTGCTGCAAACCGGACAGATTGTAGCTGTAGACGGTAGCGGAATTGCTGACGGAGAGAGTACCGCCCGCAGCCACGCTGACACCTGCGGCACTGAGAGCCGCGGCGGTGTTGTCGTCGGCAGAAGCGGTACTGCCCGTGGATTTCAGCTCCAGTTTTTCGCCGTAGGCAATGTTAGCCGAGCCCGCCAAAGACACCTTGGCATTTTGGCCGGAGATGGACATACTACCACCGTTGAAGTTACCTTGTTTGGCCGCAATCCCGGCGTTATCACCTTCCACCACAAAGTCACCGGTGAAATCCATGAGCGCATCGGCCTGCGCCGTGGCGCCCTGCCCCGTAGCATCGGAGACAGCCAGCGTACCCGTACCCTTGAGGAGCGCCGTTTCGGCTTTCACCGCCGCGCCATTCACCAGCAGGGTACCGGAATCATTCAGGGTGGTGGAGGCGCTAGCGTAGCCGTTGGTATTCATGCTGAGCACACGCTCCGTACCGGCCGTGCCGTTAATGACCACATCACCCTCAATGCTGCTGTCAGCCGCTTCGATAGCGGTGGTGAGGCGGGAAGCCGTGGTACCGGCCTCCACCGTGGCGTGCAGGTCGGCCGTGTCATCAATATCCACCTTGCCGCTGCCCAAGCCGGCAGCACTCTGCACCTCCACCACACCGGTGGTGGCGTGTGTACCGCCGGTGTAGGTAGAATCACCGCTCAGCACCAGTGTACCGGCACCGGCATGCAGCACATTGCCATCGCCGGAAATATCGCCGCGCAGCGCGAAGCTCACGCCACTGCCAATGGTGGAGATAAGAGCGGCGGTATCCTTACCGGTGGCTGCTTCGGTAATCCAGCGCACATCGCCCGTGCCATTGATGCTGATATCGTTGGTAATCTGCGTGATTTCGTCCCCATAGGTACCATCGTATGCCAGCATGAGGGAAGAGCCCGTCTTCTGCTGCACATCGAGAGCGGCAGAAGTCTTGCTGCCACCAATCTGGGCCCAGCCTTTCAGCACCAGCGTGCCTTCCTCAATGGTCGTAGTACCGGTGTAGGTATTGGTTTGGTCCAGAATGAGCGTACCTTGCCCCACCTTGGTCAAATTGGCATTGCCGCTGAGCACACCGGAGTAGGTGGCCGTATTGTAGCCACCGGCAGAGAAACCGCTCACCGTTGCCGTATCGGCATCCCACACAGCCTTGCTCACCAGCAGCATCTTGTTGCGGTCAATCAGCGTATCGGCCATGTAGGTCGTACCATCGGCATAGATACCATTGCAAGAGATGGAAGAGAGGTTGTGCGTAGCCACTTCCACATATTCCACACCATCAATAGAGATGTACACCAAGGCACCGTCTGCGCCCTTGCTGTTGGCACCTACATAGTTCGTGAGCTTATCGCCCTTGGGCGCAGCCTCTACGCCTATCACCATGGTCGAATTCGCCACGTTGGTGGTACCATTATTGAACACCTGCACACCATTGCCCAGGTACAAGGTAGCTTTGTCAGATTCCCACGCAATAGCCCCGGTACCAACCACACCACCGCTTGCTGTAGTGCTGCCTTTCGTCATGCTGCCTTCCGTGCTGCCCATCAGGTACAGCGTGGCAGAGTCATACAGGCGCGTGCCACCGGTGTAGTTGCTGGCATCGCCGGAGAGGTATTGCGTGCCATCACCTGCCACATACAGAGCACCGGTTCCGGTCATCATACCGCTATACACGCCGTAGTTAAAGCCGGCACCTGCGCTATACTGGTTGTACTTCTCTGTGGCATCCATGAAGTCAGACTCCACATCATAGCTACCGATATCATTCGTCGTGATGGTAAGCTCATGAGCCAAATTGGCGGTACCGCTACCGGAAAGCGCACCGATGATAGCACCATCATCGCTCACACTCAGAATATCCAGTGATGTACCCTCGGACAGCACGACGTTGGTCTTACCGGCGCGCATGCCGTGGCCTACCCCCAGCGTTCCTTCCTTCACAAAGATGGTGCCATCCACCACGGCGTTGGCATCGGTGTTATCCTTCACCGTGCTGTTATACAGCACCAAATCCTTATCACCTATCTTGGTGAGCGTATGCCCATTCAGGTAAAGGTCTGATTCCGCATTCATACATTCAATGAAGTAGATATTATCTTCCGCGTTGACAGACGCGCTATCGCTCAGCGTCACGCGGGGCAATGCCACCTTGCCGCTGGGGGAGGTTTCCGCATCTTGCAAGCCCTTGCACAGGGCACCCTTGCCATCCACACCATGTCCGGCCAGATCCAACCATACGCAAAGGCCATCGCCATCGTTCGTCGGTTGACCGGTGACATCGATAGTCGTGCCGGCCGTAGCCGTCAGTGTGCGGCGGGCACCCTCACCGTGAATCCCATTACCGGCGTAATCGGAGTTGAACCAGAGCGTGGCACCATCTATCAAAGTAATATCGCGAGCAATATCGGTATTACCAGTCAGATTCAACACACCGGCACCGGATACGGTCAATACCCCCGTTTCGTTATCCGTGGCAAAGCCACTATCAGTAGATACCTTCACGGTGGCTCCATCTGCCAGTGATATGGTATCAAAGCCCTTCAGGGTCTTTCCGGTCATGTCGTAGCTCACGCCTTCTTCCACAAAGGCCAAGGTCGAAGCTCCCTGCACCGTAGCGCCGGAGCCATTTTGCTTACCACCATAGATGGACGTAGCATTGAAGGCATCGTACAAATTCACCGTCACATTGCCCTGGGCAGTAGAGTTGCCGATACCGGCAGCATTCACCGTTGTGGCTGTGCCGTTCATCAGGTTCAGGGTAATGGCACCCTCCACCGTGCCGGCATAGCCGCCGCCCACTAAGTTGGTGATTGTAGCAGTACCGTCCACCGTCACATTCACATCACCATGCACCGTGCCATGGTAGCTACCGCCGTATACACTCTTGTTGCCGGCCAATGCGTCTGGTGTGCCCTCAGGTGTTTGACCACCCAGCTCACCACCGGTGATGGTCAGGTTCACAGATTTTACATCACCATAGTAGCTTGCATTCTTCGAAGCATCAAAACCACCGGCAAAGAGCTCATAGATGCGGCCACCATCAATGTATACCGTGGAAGCCCCCTCTTGGTTGGCTCCGTAGGTAGCACCTACCAAATTAAGGATATTGCCGGCTTGCACCGTCACATAGCTGGCGCCATCCTGCCCGGCGAGCCAAGAGCCACCCACAACCCAAGTCTTGAGATTGGTGTGGCGGGTATCCGTATTGATGAGCAAGTGCGTATCACCACCCTGGCGGTAGGTACTGTTAAGTGTTTCGAAATAACGGCCTGCAATCACGGTATCGAAACCGGAGCGGTCATACATCCACATTTCCATGCTCGCATCACCGGCCGTGGCACCACCGGCAGCGATCGCGCCCGTGGCTGCGGCAGAGAGCGTTACCACAATCTCCTGCTGCTCGCCGTTCACGGCATTGGCATTATTGGCATTCACCACAGAGCTGTAATAATAGTGATCCGTATCAGCGGTAATACCCTCTGCAAAGGTCACCACAGCGGAGCTGACCGTGCCGGCATAGCGGCGGGAGAGCCCCGGCTGGTTGCCGTTGTTCCAGCGTTCATCCCACTTGGGCATGCCCACAGAGCCATCTACCGCCGTCACCTGACCGTTTCCGTCCGTAGCAGTCACATTACCAATACTCAGGCGCAAGGAACCATCACTGCCGGTAAATACCGTGGCTACACCATCGGCCAAGCCGGTGGAAAGATTCACACCGTTGATGTACACATCCTGCACAGTCAAATCACTCATCCCGTTGATTTGGCCACCCTGCACCAGCTGGTATACATACTCAGATGCCCCGGCATCATTCACGGTGAAGGTATAGGCCAACTTGCCAATCTCAGCCGTCATCGCAGAATCCAAGTTGACTGTACCGGTATTAGCCAAGGTATCCCGGAAATGCACGTGCCCGGAGAGGGTGTAATACCCCGTCACGTCCACATTTTCGCCGATAGCTACGTTGGTCAGCTTGTCATTTGAGCCAGAGGAAGCCAGTGTCACATTCTCCAGCAACACGGGGGCATCAGCCCCGCCGACAATGGCGACTTGAGTACAGATATCCGTCGAAGCGATAAGCCCCTTGGCATCACCCAAGCCGCTGATTGTATCCTGCCCCAGGGTCACCCCGGAGAAATCACCCGTTGCCGTGTAACCGGCGGTTATCAGCTTGCCGCCTGCTGTTGCAAAGCCCCACAGGTGGGCATTCTGGGCCACAATGACTTCACCGCCCACAGCCAAGTCCTTGCTCAGGGTGATGGTGCCGGCCTGCAAATCAACATTGCCCACGGCATGTTCCATAGTACCGTTGTTGGCAAGGCTCAGGTCCACCATAGCAGCCCCGGCCTTGTGAATATTGGTGCCATCTGCCAATAGGGCATCTCCGTCGGTCGCAGTCAGGTTGTAATATGTCTTATCTGCTTCAAAGTAGATATCTCCGGGGGTGACAGTACCCTGAATGGTTACCGTCGCCTCTTCTTCATCATGCCCCTCCAAATCCACAAAGATGGCAGAGTTGAAGCCGGTGGACTCATTGTAATCCTTGTTGCTCCAGTTCTTATCTGTGTTGGTGGTAGACCAAATACCATCGCCATCCGTATCAGCCCCGCCACTCCAGATGTTGCCAAGCATGGTGCGGATGGAGATGACATTGGTAGCCTCATCATACAGCACCTTGTACTGGTTGCGTGCCACGTGTTCCCGGCTACTGCTAACGGCCACATAGAGCTCCATGTTCAGCGCCTCCGCAATATCTGCCAAAGAGTATGACTCATCTGCCGCGAAGAGGTTGTAGGTCTTCATGGTTTGCAAGCTCTCGCCCTCGCCAAAGCTCAGCAGCAAGTCCAGCGTCTGCGCATTGCTCACGCTCATTCCACCCACCTTGTAGGCTGCATCTGCTGCAGAGGCTACATCCGTGGCCGCCAGCGCATGTAGCTGCAAGATACCGGCCGTGCGTGTCTCAGCATCCAAGGTGACCGGCTCGGAAGCTACCAGATTAAGCATACCCACTTCTGCCGGAGCCCCCAAGGCCGCCATATCAGCCAAAAGAATGCCATCGGCCTCCAAATTCAGCGTGGCATGGCTCAGCGCTTGAGTGTTGGCCACTTGCAGAGTGACCAAGTCCTCCACCGTTACAGCACCGGTGTAATCATTGGCACCGGAAAGAATCACCGTACCGTTACCTTTCAGGTTGATATCGCCGGAACCGCTCACATTGCCGGAAATTTCCAAGCTATCCATATTCAGCATACCTGCGGAAATGGTAAGTGTCTTACCCGCTGTCACATTCATGTTAGCGGAGATGCTGTTGATAGCTGTGTAACGAAGCGTTGCATCTTCCGTGTAAACAAGTCCCGCAGCATTAGCATTGCCACTGATGGCAGCACCGCTCAACAACAAGGTATTGCCGGCAAGCGTCTGGGTGGTTGCACCCAGTTTCAGCGGACCGGCAATTTCCCACGTACCGCGGCCATTGGCCATGATGTTGTCGGAATTGACGGTGAGCCCTGCACCAGCCGCCACGGAAAGGTTGCCATGAATCGCTCCGGTAGCGTTATTGAGGGTGGCACCATACTCAGCCTGCCCCACATGCAGATTCTGCACCGTGCTCAGACTTCCGATGGACAAGGTTCGGTATCCGTCTGCAAAGCTGATGCTACCGTAGATGGCATTACCTTCTGCGTCTGTATCAATTTGCTGTCCACTCAGGCTGTCCAAATATACCTTCGTGATGGACTCAAAAGTCACGTTGGCATTTTCGCTCGTCGTGATGATGTTGTATTTTCTGTAATCCACAGCAAAGGTTGCAAAGCCCAATGTACCGGCCAGGTTAATCGTCCCGATACCGGAGTTCAGACTGATTGCACCACCGGACTTCAGGTTTACAGTTGAACCTTCCTCTACCGTCAGCGTATCAGCCGTAACAGTGTTGAACGTCACAGCATTGTCACTACCGGTGTCCACAGAAATATCACCGGCATTCACCACACCGTTAAAGTTCTTCGCAGCTGTACCGGTAATGCTCAATTCACCTGCTGTCGAGATATTACCGTGCATCGTAGCCTTGATGGCGCTGAAATCCGAATCGGTGGCCGCGCCGGCATCCACATGCAGGGAGATATTGGCAGCACTCAGGGTCACACCCGTTCCCAAGGTGAAGCTACCGGCACCGCCAGCGTCTGTGCTGCCACTGGTGATGGCTAAATCACCAAGAACCGTCATATTGCCGGTCACGGACAGCGACTTGGTGTTGAGTTTGGCATTTTTCACCACCGTGGTGGTACCACCAAAGCTCAGATCGCCGCCCCCGATGGCAGTCAATGCTCCCTGCACGACCAACTCGTTGTTGAAAGCCACCGCACCGCTCGTGTGGCTCAGCTTCATATCGCTCAGCGTTGCTACGCGGTAGCCGGCAAAGCTGTAACCGCCCTCGGTGATATAGATGCGGTTGGCCACCATATCCTGCGCCACGTTGATACCCTTGGCTGCGCCTTGCGGAGTGGCGCCGAAGTAGGTATCGGAAAGCGCGTAGTACACGCTGCTGCCATCCGTTCCTGCGGTGGCACTCCAGTTGGCAGAGCTTGTGTTCCAATTCGCGGCTGCGACACCTTCGCTCAGGCCATCCCAGTACAAATCACCGCCGTCTTCCATGATGGTCACGACACCGGCCACCGTCTTATCCACAGAAGCGGCATTCACCGCCACACCGCTGTAGGTGAGGGTGATGCTATCCCAATCAGTGATGGTGCCCTTGTAGGCCTCCGCAGCGTCGCCTACCGCGGTGTTCTCGATAAGCACCTTGGTGCCGGCGGAAAGGCCGTGCAGGTCGAAGGTCAGGTTCTCCACCTTCAGCGAGCCGCCTGTTGCCACCGCCATTTGGCGTTGGTGCTTGGTCTTTTCGAAGGTGATATAGCCGCTCAGCGTGCTTGTACCCGCAAAGACAACATTCTGGATAGAAGCATAAGCCGAAGCCGAGCCTGCATTCAAGTTCACGGCCGTCAGCACACCCATGTTCTCCCCATCAGCCGAGGAGATGACATTGGTGGCATTCACCGCTTGCCCACTGGTACTGGTGCCGTCCTTCACGGAACCGGCAGCGTAGAGGCCCACATTTTGCAGGCTGCCGCCGGTAATGCTGTTGGAGCCCACGCTCAGGGAGGCCGCATCTGCCAGCTGCAAAATACCGCCTTCCACCACGGCGCTGTTCACAATACCCTGCACATCACCGGTAATGCTCAGCGTGCCCGCCCCTGTCTTGCGGAAGGAACCGCCGGTCTGCAAGTACACGCTCACGCCGTTCTTCACTTCGGAGAGCGTTTCCAGCGCACCCACGCTCAGGGTTGCCCCCTCGCTCACATCCATTTGCAATTCCTGGGTGGAAGAACCAATCACCAGCGAGCTGTCAAAGGTGGCATTCTGCGTGGCAGCAATGCTCTGATCCACCAGCACAGCACCACGGCTGAAGCTGTACCCGCTGCCATTGATGACGATACTCTTGGCGTGCACGCCGTCATCTGCCACGGCCACAGCATTCTGCAAGGCATTTCCGGCATCGTCCGTATCGGTGAAGATGACGCGCGAGTTCGTCTCAAACAAGTTGGTATCGGTGGAACTTGCTGTGGGGCGCCAGTTGGCATCCGTTGTGTTCCAGACTGCACCCGCCGCCGTGGCATCCCAGTAGCGTACGAGCATGTGCAGGGTCAGCTTGCCGTTGTCCAGCGTGTAGCCATCCCAATCGCCCAAGGACAACTCCTCACCATTCAACAGGAAGTGGTGGTAATCCAGCGTTGCCTTGTCCCAACCGGTCAGCGTGCCGCCCTCTGCCACATTTATCAGGGTCCAGGTCATCGACAAGCCGGGGTTGTTTTCAGTCAGCAAGGAATCGCTGAGCACCAGCTTGGTGCTGTCCGTGTTCCGGAACTCCACCGTGCCGGTGCCGCCCAGTTGAATAGCTTCGTTCAGGGTAATGGTGCCGGCACCGTCAAAACTCAGTGTACCATTGGCAATGACAGCGCCGTATCCGTTGCCATCGTGCAGGTCGGCAGCGCTCGTAATCACCGCCTTGCCGCCCGCATGCACATTCAAGGCATTGAGTCGCAAGCTGTCTACATCAAACACCACGGTACCACCGGCATCATCGGCCGTGCCCAACACATCTATCCAAGTGCAGTCGGCATCCAGCGTGCCGCTCTCCGGTGCCAACGTCAGGGTATTACCTGCCGCGGCCCCCACATAGAAGCCTTGGTCAATCACCAAATCATTGGCAAGGGTCGCATCCTCGGCGCCACCCATGATGCGGGCCTCGCGCGCAACGTTCACATAGACCAGATTTGTACCGCTTGTATCCGTGCCGCTCACCTGCAAGGTAGCACCACCTGCCACATTGATAGTGACGGCGTTGTCCTTGCCGGCGGCTGTCAGACCATTGTTAAATGCAAGCTTACCACCGCTTTCTACATTGATGGTCGCCGCCGAGATGTAGCCGGAATAGGTGGAGATACCGCTCTCCAACTCCAGCACGCCGCGCACATTCACGGTGTTCTGGCTATCCCAGTGGGCCAAGGAGAATGCCCCGGTGTTCTTACCGGCATCATTTGCCGTACCCGTCACATGCAGGTGCACACCCTGCTCCACATTCAGAGTCGTGGCATTGGCAGCATTGGCAGACAAACCAATCCCCGCGGTGGTGTAGGTGCCCGCGCCCTCCAGCGTCAGGCTACCGCCTGTGAGCTGCCAGTAGGCGGCATCCGTCACAGCGGAACCGCTCTTGAGGGTTACTTTACGCGTGGTGTTATTATTGCCGGTACGAGCAGCCGTGTCGGTGAAACTTACCTCTGCCGCCGCATCATCCGTACCGATGACAAGCGTACCGGTGTTGAGGGTCAGGCTACCAATGGTAGCGTTTTTCTCCAGCGTTACCGTCGAGCTGCCATTGACAGTCAGGCTACCAATGGTAGCGTTTTTCTCCAGCGTCACCGTCGAGCTGCCATTGACAGTCAGGGAATGAAGGGTTTGCTGGTTTTGGAACACCAACTGTCCGGCTTCAGCAATCACGCCACCGGAGATATTGATATTGTTATCAGCGCCGGATATGTAGGCAGTAGCGCCGCCTCTCTTCACCAAGTTGCTCTTGGCTATGATATCGTCACCGTTTTCATCCTGCCCGGAGATGTAATCTCCCAAGTTGATACTGCCGGAGAAGGTCAAATCATCCGTTCCCTGTGTGGCTGTCACCAAGGTTAAATTGCCGGCACCGGTCACAGTTCCATCGTACACATTACCGGTGGAGCGGCCCATCAGCCAAGCACCGTTAGCGCCTACCTCCACCGGCAGAGACACCACATCATTTTGATACAGTGCCACACCGCCGCCATCCAAGCGAATCTTGCTCGTGCCACCCAATGTTGTCTTCATGGTATCGTTGTAGTGCATCATGAGGTAGCCATGTGTCACTTCCAATGTACCGGTAAAATCATCGGCCAAGGTCAGAGCCGAGGAATCAAAGGAGGTGTTCGCCATATTACCGTACAGCTTCACGCTCAAGATTCCATTGGCTCCGGCCGAGATGGCGGATAAGTCGTGCGGACCGTTATAGGTAAAGCCGCCGTTGACGGTCTTGCCATAATTACCGTCTACCTGATCCCCCAGCACCACCAGACGGCCTTCTTCAATATGCATACCGCCGTTGGCCGTGGCTTGGGCCAGGTTCACCGTCAATGTACCTTCCCCCGCCTTGGTGAGGGCTTGCACATGGTCACCGGCATATTGCAGGGTGCCGTTGAATGCATAGCTCTCGTCGGCAGCTACGGAGAAGGTGTAGGCCTCTGCCACATGCACGGTGGTGGTGGCTTCTACGTTGCTTTGCAACAGGATGTTGCGTCCGGCCGCTTCATCACCCAGTTTCACGGTGGTATTGGCCAGGGAGAAGCCCTCCAAATCTCCCGTGCTCCAGTTGGAAGCATCTGCCCACACGTTGTTGCCATCAGCTCCGTCGTCTTTCCAGTAGGTAGAGGCGTTGAAGCTCACCATGCCGGTTGCATCATCGTAGCTTGCGCTCAGGAAGCTGTTGCCGCCGTTGCCGATGAGAGCCAGGAAGGCATCTGTCCCCACCCCGGTGAACTGCCCCACATGATACTCTGCCCCGATGGCGTACTGCATATTGCTGATGCTCAGCGCCGTCACGTCCGAAAGGTCAAGGATACCGCTCGCGTTGTACAAATCGCCCAGCGAGACAGCTCCCTGGAGCTTCAGCGTACCGGCTCCGGCGTTGGTGAGAGTACCGAGCGTGAGCCCATCATGCGCCAAGGTATACGTATCGCCCTGCGCCACGGCAAAGCTGGCGCCGGCTGCGGCATCGCCCTCAAAATCAAGCACACCATTGCTATTGACTGCATTGATAGTGAGCGAGGATGCCCCATTCAAATCGATGTAAGCGCCTTCCACAAGATTCTTCACGGTGAGCTTCTGCCCGGCTTCCAGCACAAGCGCTGTACCGGCTGCCATCGTCAGCGAGCTGAGGGTGGCGCTCCCCGTTGTGTCATTCAGGATAAGCTTGCCTTGGTGGATTTCCACCTGACCGGCAAAGCCGGAGAGCTCATCGAGGCGGATAACACCCTCATCATACTTTTGCAGGGTGGCGGTTTCATCACCTGTCAGGCTGCTCACTGCGGCTGCCAAATTGGAATACGAGCCCCACGCACGCAGAGCACCTGTGCTGCCGGAGGCAACGTGTACCGGTGTAGCAAAGACCGTGGAGTTGTTGTTGGCTTCATCGCCATCATTGTTGAACACAATACCGCCACCGTTGAGAATCACCTGCGTGGCACCGCCCAAGGAAGACGCATGCCCCAGCTGGCCGCCCAGCACTTCTACCTTGCCCGCAAAGCTTTCTGCCAGCTGCAGGCGGGTGGAGTCATTGCCCGGCCAAGTTTGCCCGGCCAAGGTCAGCTGCAAGGTTCCATCCGCCCCGGCGCTGATGCCGCTCAAATCCACCAGCAAGCCGCTTTCCTGCCAGGCACTCGTGTTGCTTGCACCCTGCAAAATACTGTCGCTGTTTACCGTGTTGCCTTGCGTATCGCTCAGCTGCAGCGCGCCGCCGGTGATATGCACCCCGGCCGCCAGCGCATCGGCATTGCTCATGATGAGCGTGCCGCTCCCCACCTTGGTGAAGCTGCCGTTTCCTTCCTTGGCAATGCCTTGGGTCGTGGCCAAGCTGTAGCTGCTGCCCTCTGCCACACTGAAGTTGTATGCACCTGTGAGCAAGATGGAATCTGCCGTCACATTCTCGCCCAGCTCCACGGTGGTGTTCACGCCGTCCAAGGCGGCAAAAATCACTTTCTGATCGGTCTTGAATGTACTTTCTGCTGCATCATACTGCCAGTTGGTGTTGGTGGCGTTCCATACATTATCGCCCTCCGTAGCAGCTTGGGCATCCCACACCAAGTGCGAATCCACGCTGATGATGCTCTTGCCGTCATACGTCACCGTATGCCCCACGCCTGCACCCAGCAAGCTGCCGATGGTGTGCGTATCGCTCAACCCGGTGAGTGTGCCCACGTTGTAGGTTGCACCCTCTGTCATGCTGAAGTCTCCCAGCGCCAAGCTCGTGGCGGCTGCCAGGTCGATGCTGCCGCTGTTGCTCAATGAAGTGACCTGAACCACACCCCCCAAGGTGAGCAAACCGGCATTCGTTAACCCTCCGTACATATTGTCCTGATTAGTCAGGCCTTTCTTAAATTCGGCAGAGGCACCCTCTAATACTTTTACAGCGAAAGCTACCGTCACCGCCGAATCAAACACAACCTTGCCGCCTGACCCTTGGGCTTGGCCCTCTGTATCTGCCGTACCGATGATATCCAGCCATTCCAGACTCATAGAACCGCTCTCCGGCGCAAGAGTGAACGTTGTCCCCGCTTTCGCTCCTACATAGGCGCCACGGGCAAACACCAAGTTGTTCGCCAACTTGGATTCCGTGGTATCATTGGCATTACCGCCCATCACAATGGCTTCGTTTGCAATGTTGACAACAACCCCATTCGCTCCGTCCGTTTTTTGCCCGGATACCTCCAACACGGCTCCGCCTGCCACGTTCAAAATCACATGGCTGTTGTTGGCCAGCGGAGTTGTGAGATTTGCTTGTGTCGGATTATATGCCGAATTATTGGCGTAGCTTGCATTATTGCTGACGTTGGCATAAAAACCATTATTAAACGCAATTTTACCACCATCTGCCACATTGATGGTTGCTATTCCCTTATAACCGCTATTAGTACCAAATGTGGTCAACCCGGATTCCAAAGCCAATAGCCCCTTTACCGTTACCGTATTGTCGGGATCCCAATGACCAAGTGAAAAAGCATCACCAAATTTGCTCCCCGACGTATTCGTACCGGTGATGTGCAAGGTCGTACCTGTTTCTACGGTAATACTACTGGAGCTAAGCGGCGATGTATTGCAATACGCGCCCAATGCCAGCGCGGCTACTTCATACACGCCGCCGCCCGATACCGTCATATCAGCCCCGTTGGATAATTCCCAAGCTCCTTTATCCTGCAAGGTTGCACCTTGCCCCACGGAAATGACAAAATCCGTTCCTTTCAGTTCTCGCACCCCCGTCCTGGAATTCGGATGGTTATTATATGTCTGCGCCTCGGTCGCAGTGGTAATCGTGGCCGCTGCACCTGCAGCCAATTGCAGAGTAGCGTTATTCCCCATCGAAAGCGTAGTCAGCGACATAGTTCCTGCCCCGGATAAGGCCAATGTAGTACCATTCGCAATCGTCACCGCCCCCAGATTGAGGCTAGAGCCGGATTCTGTTTCCAGCGAAGCGGTGCCGCTGCTCCCGGTAGTGGAGGTTGCAGCGGTGGTCAGGGTGGCGTTGTTGCTCACATTCAACAGGGAACCTCCGGCCGCTTTGAGGGAAGTCAGCGCGGTGGCATCGGACTTGATATAAACATTGGCTTGCTCTACCACATCAATCCCGCCGGTAAATTGGCTCATATTCCCGCTGAAATACCAGTCGCCCACTTCATACACCTGCAAGGTGCCGCTGCCACTGATAGCCCCGGTCAATTCAGTATAGTATGTAGTATCCTTTCCGTTTCCTCCCTGATGGCGCAGCCAAGATGTGCCTTGCACCTCAATAGCTTGCGTAAATTGGTGATTGCCTGCCAACGGCTCGCGGCTGTACAAGCCACCATTGTTCAGGCGCACGAGAGTAGTGCCGCCCAAGTCACTCAGTCGATCCAAATTGCCGCCCTGTACTTCCAGCGTACCGGTGAAAGCATCTGCCAGTTTCAGCGTACTACGCACATTGCTGTCTTTCCCACCACTCAGCGTCACAGCCAAGGTACCGCTACCGCTCAGCGCCGTCATGACGGTATCATAGCTCACAACATCCAAGGCGGCATTTGTATCACCGACGTTGGTATCATCTCCGCTTATCGTATCGCTGATGCGCAGCGTACCTGCCGTCACGGTCATTTGCGCGGCCACGGCATCTGCCAAGCTCATGCTCAGCGTACCCGCGCCCACCTTGCCCAAGCTGCCGCCCTGCTCCAGCACAATGCTGCCGGCATCAAAGCTGTAGCTTGCCCCCTCTGCCACAGAGAAAGCGTAGGCATCTTGCACGGTGACTTTTGCTACCGTGGTATCAGCTGTAATGGCTATGGTAGATGAGAGCCCGTCCATCGGCGTGGGCAGAATCACCGCATCATTTGCAGCCACGGAAACTGCGTTTTCTGCCACCTGCCAGTTGTCTGTACCGCCCCAAGCAATATCCTCATCTGCCGGGCTGGCCCACACAATGTCGCCCAAGTACTCCGAAGCCAACACGCCATCGGCATAAGCGATGGAATACTGCTTGGCATCATAACCCAAGAGGGTATTCCAATCCTTTGCCCCACCATCCGCGACATTACCGATGACATAATTCGTGCCGATGACAAAATCATCCAGTCGCAAGGAAGTAAGTGTATCCGCCAGTGTAATCGTACCGGCGTTATGGCCCGCAAGGGAGGCAATGCTCACCACGCCGGAGAGGGTCAGCGCGCCATTGGTGGTCAGCGCCAAGCTTCCCAGCTGCTTGTACGTACCGGCTCCGCTGATGGTATAGGCACCATCAATCGTAAGAGCGCGGCTGTCATTCACCGTGGCACCGGCAGCAAGGGCTATTTCACCGGAGGAAACGGTCTGTGTTGTATCGGCCAGATTCAGGGTAACTGTATCCTTCAACTCAACCTTAGCACCACTGCCCATATTGAGCCAACCATCCATATCATATTTCCCAGCACCTTTCAGAACAAAGGTGATGTTATCCGATACTGATACTTGATTTTCGTTCTTAACGGTCGCATTCGCCTTGAGCTCAAATGTGGTGGCCGCGCCCACCGTCATCGCGTCTTTGATGGTGAAAAGCGTTGTATTGGTACCATCACCAAAATGAACAGCCGCATCATTTCCCACTCTGGAAGAAGCGGAGAAAGACTGAACCGTAGCAGATGTTTGGAAATAAACATGATCATAGCTGGAGTTCAACACGATTCCGCCTGTAAATCCGCTCATATCACCGGCGAAGTACCAATCGCCACGCTCTTGGATGGTAAGCGTACCGGCACCACTCAATGCACCGGTGAACTTCGTTTTCCATGTATTGTCCACCCCTGTAGAACCTAAGCTGTAGAACGCAGCACCCGAATCACCAATGATAATAGCGTTGGAAATATCCCCTGCCGGCACTCGGCTGAGCAAGCCGCCACCATTCACCTTGATTGTAGCATTGGAAAAAGTGCTGTCAGTATCAACAAAGCCTCCTGTGATTTCAAGGATACCATTAAAATTAGCCAGCTTAACTGTTGTGCGTTTATTATTATTTTTCTCCGCTGCTAGGATGGATAACACGCCATCGGCACCAACGGTAAGAGCGGTCAAGTCAGCTTCATAAGTTATTGCCCCGGCACTATCGTTTGATTCAGCATCGCCGGCCAAACGATCCGTCAGTTTCAACGTGCCTTCTGTCACGGTCATCTTGGTTGCGATGGCTTGGGCGGAGGACATGGAAAGCGTACCGGTGCCGGCCTTGGAAAGCTTGGCGGTCTCGCCATTCAATTCAACGCCGTTGGTTGCGGTAAAGGCTGCGGTAACCCCCTCGCCCACGCTCAGGGTGTAGGCATCGTACACGCGCATCCCGGCCACGGTGGTGTCGGCAGTCAGAACCAAGGTGCGGGTCACCCCCTCGGTTGCGGCCAGTTGCACATAGTCTGTGGCGGTGGGGGCAGCACCACCACTCCAGTTACCGGCAGTCGTCCAGTTGATGTCCGTATCTCCCTCCGCCCCGGTATCAGCCCAGGCAATAGCTGCATCCCCGGTGATGAGAGCTGTGCCATCGTCCTGCCAAGTGGCAGTCCAACCATTGCCGTATGTAAAGGTGCTGCCCGCAGTATAAGCCACCGTCCCTATATTGACGGTGGCACCCATGGAGCCTGTATCTGCCCCCAAACGCAGTGATTGCAGCTCGGACACGTCAATGGTACCGGAGTTGTCCACGGAACCCAGGGTGACAGCACCGCCAAGCTTGGCTTCAGCGTTGGCGGCCAAGGTGAGAGCCCCGCTCAGATTCAGCCCGGCTGCGGCCTCAAACTTGGCACCCTCATTCAGGGTGATAGCCGTACCGCTCACAGCGTTGGTGTACTTCACCGTACCGCCTGCTGCGGTTTGAGACACAGTATCATTTGTAAAGGTTTTCACCGTATCGCCCGATCCCAGGATGGTGATAGTGCCCACATTCGGAGCATCTGCGGTGAGAGTCAGGATGGTATCCGCCGCTGCACCCAGCTTCACTGCCCCATTATAACGCATGGCATTGAGAATGGTGGCTCCACCTGTGGTAAAAACAGTTGCGCCTGCTGCCAAATTGGTAGTGATGTAATCGGTATGGGTAGTACTATCACCATTAACCACCAAGGATGCACCTTCTTTAATATTGATGGTTGTGTCTTTATTACCGTGGTTGGTACGTGACATACCGGCATTAAGCTGCAGCACACCGCCATCTTCCACATGCAGCGTGCCTGAGCCATCGCGGTCAGAAATACCTGCATCCGACACAAGCAAACCATGAATATTGATGACATTACCAGCGGGCCAGTTAGACAGCATGAACGAACCCTTATCACCATCCGCACTCTGCGTGGTACCGGTGATGTGTAATACCGTATCAGCATTTACATTTAAGATTGTAGCCGTAGCGCCGAACCCAGAAAGACAAATCCCCCCCAGCTCATAAATGCCACCGCCGGTCACAGAGAGAGAGCCACCCGTTACACGCAAACGGCGGTCATCATCCAAGGTTGCACCGGAGTTCACCGTCACCGTAGTGGTAGACCCGTTTGTCACCTGGATGTCACCTGTCTGGGTGATGTGCAGCTCACCGGCATCCACTGTAATATTCTTACCCAAAAGCCCATCTGCATTGGTCAAAGTCATCAGACCATCTCCCGTCTTGGTGAAGGTATCCCCGGTGTACACATTCAACGTATTGACCACCAGATTACCCGCAGAAGAGCCAAGCGCATTAGCTGTAACATTCGTCGTCAATGTCAGCGTGCCTGCACCGGATTTGGAGAGGCCGGCTGTTTCGCTCATGAGATGAATGCCATCCGTAGCAGTCAAGCTGTAGGAAGCACCGGCGCCCACGCTCAGGGTGTAGGCTCCGTATACGCGCAATTCCTGCACGGTGGTGTTGCTTGTGAGAGCGATGGTCTTGCCGGCATTATCCGCCGTGAGGCGCACCGCATCCGTAGCCGCCGGCACGGCGGAGGAGGACCAGTTGGTAGCCTCATTCCAGTTGATATTGTCATCTGCCCCGGCATCACTCCAATACACGGCTGCCTCAGAGAGTGTGGCGGTGCCGCTGGCGCTGTCATAGGTAGCCAACCAACCATTACCATAGGAGAAAGTATTGCCGTCCGACAGCCCCGTAAGGGTGCCCAAGCCGGTAATTGTAGCCCCCTGATAAGCCTGCTGATTGTTAATGGTCAGGCTGGTCATGTTGGTCACATCAATACCGGTGGCGGTGGTACTGTTGTTGACCAGCGAACCGAGGGTGATAGCCCCCTCAAAGATAGAAGATGCTCCCTTACCTACCGTGTAGGTACCGAGGATGGAGGCGTTGCTCAGGCCTTGATTACCACCGCTGATGGTCCAATTCACATTGGCAGCAGAGGTGCCGGAGAACGTACCGGCGGCATCCGTCAGCTCGATTTCACCCACGGTGGAGGTCGAGTTGTAGTACTCCACAAAGCCATGACCCTTAATCGCCTTGAGCATCACCTTGGACGCATTGAGCGCCAGGGTAACATCTTCCGTCTCTCCGAAATCAAGAACAGCATTCACCAAGGCGTTGGTGTTGGAAAGCACGAGCTGCAAGCCGTCTTTCGCGCCTACATTGGGTGTGCCGTTATCATCTACAAGTTTGACCGTACCGCTGAATTTTTCATTCGCCTCCGTCAACTCAAAGACAGCACGTGAGTCATCTTTTTGTTCATGCGTCCCGTTGCCACGCACCAGTTCCAGCACCGCATTCTCATCACCCTCAATATGGGCAAGCGAAATACCCTTGGCATATTGGGTGCGAATGGACGAAGTGCCGGTAATGGTAATCGCCCCTGCAAAATAATACGAACCATCCTCAATACGAAGCTGTGCCTGATTGAGCGTGATAGCGGATTCAATAGCAACCTTATTGGTACTCCCCAGAGCTTTGTTTGTTCCGGTCCATGTCCACAGCTTGAGGGTATCCCCCGCATTCACCGTCACGGTGCCGAAATCCATACTCCTGTATTCTTCGTCAATTGAATCGAAAGCATTTGTACCGCCTTCTCCCACCTGCAGGGTGATGGCGTCTTCTGCTGTGGCATCCCCCACCGTCACGGTGTCACCAGCATGTGTTTCGGCAACAGCATTAGTCCAAATCTTGTCAGTTGTGTCAGTTGTTACCGCGACATCTGCCGCCTGTGCCACTTGCGAGAGGGAAACGTAGAACACGCCGCCGGCGAAAGCGCCTGTTGCCACGGTGGTGGTGAGCCCTGCTACAGAAGCAAAGCAAGCCAGAAGAGCACCACGGAGAGTCTTGGGGAGATGAAGTTTCATGGGGTGATGATGTTGTTTGTTTGAAAGCTGGCGTTTCGCGCTCACACGTGTATCACACGCGCTACACGCGAAAGAAATTATGATTCAAGCAGCATTCTAACATTCACCACCCGCAAGTCAATCCAAAAAGTCAAAAAAGCAGAAAAATTGTAGATTTTCCCCAGCTCGGCAGCAGGAAAGCGGGAGTTGCAAGTATCCCCCCATGAAATGACTGTCATATTTCTCACCAAGGAGGAACACCCCGCAGGATTCTCCTTGCTAGAGCATCATCAATTTGCTAAGATGCCGCGCAGTGAAACGCAATGTAGCCATTTTGGCCCTGGGTGCCTTATTGACCGGATGTAGTCTGCAAGACCACATCGATTCGGCATCTGAAAAAATCGAGGCGGACTACATGAGCGTGAAAGTGTGGGACGAACTACCGCTGCGCGTCATCTCTTGGGAACAGGCTGTAGCGATGATGAAGAAAAACAACGCTGATTTATTGGATGCCGAAAGCAGCATACGCAAAGCTGAACGCGAGGCGACCAGCGTGTACACGGACATGATTCCCGGCCTATCATACTACAGCTACTTCACACGTAGCATCAATGGCTTATCTGACGCCATATCACCGGATGACATTTCTACCCGCATTAACATGACCTTTTCGGTACCCACCCTCACGCAGGTGCCTTACCGAGTCTATGCAGCCAAGGCCCGCGCCTTTGCCGCCATCAAAGCGAAGGAAGGCAAACAACGCGAGTTGGAATCCCGCCTGTACAAAATCGTGCGTCTGCACGATATCGAAGCAAGAATCAAAGCGCACGAAGCTAAACAGCCCAACCAAAAATCCGAATCCCCGGCATACATAGCAAACGAGGAAACGGACAAACACTGGAAAAGCGTAGCCGAAATACTGGGCAACTACGAAGCGCGCTGGCAGATATTGCCATCATCTGCCCCGCGTGTAAGGTGGTCCGACTATTGGCACAAACTCGACAAATTGGATCCCTTAGTAGTATGTCATTTTGCGCTTAAATTGGAACAAGCGCGCATGGCACAATACAGTGTCGCTTTGAGCTACCTTCCCACCATCAACACAAGCCTGTATAGCCCATCTCTTTTCTCCTCCTCCGGGGGCACCTACGAGGGCACTTTTCTGGACGGCGAAGACACACGCATCAACTTAAGCATCAGCTATTCACTTGACACACAGCTGCGCACTTGGAACCAGTACGAAAATAGCAAGGACCGCTTTGAATCCACCAAGAGAAAAGTGGCCGTAGACATGATAGACCACAAAAACAAAATGCACAAATTGCGCGAAAGTATCCGACTTTACAATAATTGGCGCAAATATATGCAAAAACGCATGGATTTTGTGCGGTCGACCCCCGTCTCTACTTCCACCGAATTCTTAGCCAAAGAAAAGGCTTTGCACGAGATGCAATTAGAGCTTCTCAATCAGGAGAAAGCGTCCGTAGACTCTGAGGCTGCTGTCGTGTTGGAATACGGCATGCCAGCCAAGTCCTAACACCGTTATCATCTCCCGTTCCGGCATCTTTCATATCTCTATTTTTATAAGGTATTATCCTCCCCCATCTCCGGGCAAGAAAAGCTCTCATTTCTCTCCTTGGAACAACAATATAAAACGCATCTTCCGCCCCAACTCGGGAGCGGAAGATGCAATAAAGAAACAACCAGAAAAGGTTATATCAAGATAGTGGCGCTATTCAGCTACAAAGGCTTAAGCCTGAGCTGCGCGAGCCTTCTTGATCATGGAAGCCACAGTCTCAGAAGGCTGAGCACCGTTGCCAATCCACTTGTCTACCTTCTCAAGGTCGATGGTGTAATTAACACCCTCGGCCATGGGGTTGTAGGTACCCACTTGGTCAATGAAATCGCCATCGCGACGAGCACGGCTATCAACGACTACGATTTTGTAATAAGGACGGTCCTTGGACCCCTGACGGTTGAGACGAATTGCTACCATATTTCGAGTAAAATTGAGAATGATTGG
Source organism: Akkermansia sp. (assembly GCA_017398355.1). Lineage (GTDB taxonomy): Bacteria > Verrucomicrobiota > Verrucomicrobiia > Verrucomicrobiales > Akkermansiaceae > Akkermansia. Next base: position 21,085 of record JAFQGD010000041.1, read on the forward strand.
TTGTTTCACCCACACAGCAAATAGCAGTGCGGGACAGCAAATTAGCACAGAGGAGCGCATTTGTCAAGAATAAAGGCGAAAAATTACATTTTAAATTTTAATTTTGAGCAAAGAGAGCAGAAAGGGAGGCAAGCCGCAGCAGAGATGAGGGGGTGAATTATTTTTTCATTGCAAGGGCATGCAGAAAGTGTAAAATGAGAGGCATGAAGAACGCTTACATGCTGATACCGCTACTGTTGCTGGGGGCATGCACCGCAGCACCGCAAAAGCAACCAACAAACAGGCAAGCACGCCAAGTGAGCAAGGCACAAGTGGATGTACGCTGGCTGGGGCAGCGCATATGGGCCAATGAATGCGCGGGGAGTGTACAGGGGCTTGTCAGCTGGAACGCGGGGGAGAACTTCCCCTCCCTGGGTATAGGGCATTTTATCTGGTATCCGGCAGGCGTACAAGGGCCTTTTGATGAGAGTCTACCACGCTTTGTGGCGTTTGCGCGTTCGCGTGGGGTACAGGTGCCGGCGTATTTCAACGGGGCAGCTCCCTGGCCTACGAAGGCGGCATTTGAAGCAGACCGCAGCGGATTGGCCAACAAGATGCGGCAATGGCTTGCGGCGCATGTGGAGTTGCAGACACAATTCATCATCCTGCGTTCGCGCGCGGCACTGCCCAAAATGATGCAGCAAAGCCACAATCCGGCCGCTGTACAAGCCCACTATCATGCACTGGCTCGCACCACGCAAGGCATGTATTGCCTAGTGGATTACGTTAACTTTAAGGGCGAAGGGACAAAGGTAACCGAGCGCTACAATGGATACGGCTGGGGCTTGCTGCAAGTATTGGAAACCATGCAAGGCAACCCACAAGGGCGCGCTGCAACGGCAGAATTCTCCCGCGCCGCGAGTGAGGTCATGCGCCGCCGGGTAGCCAATGCCCCCGCCGCCCGGGGAGAACAACGCTGGTTGGCCGGCTGGCTCAACCGCTGCAAAACATACAGATAACTCATTCTCTACAAACAACTCCCATGAAAACAACACTCTGTATATTAGCCATGTTGATTGCCATGCCTATGGCAAATGCCGATACGCCATCAGCACCTCAGCCGGCCCAAGAACAACAGGTGGACTTACAAACAATGATTCGCGACCCGCGCTGTGGACAAGTGCTGGTCACCTGCATGATCGGAGGCCAGCCCATGCGCATGATGCTGGATACCGGCGCCACCCACACAGTACTGCACACAGAAAGTGCAGCCAAACTGACGCAGGCTCGCTGGCTGGATACAAGCATGATGATGTTCAGAGGCAATGCGGCTCAGACTCCTAAAATTCTGATCAGTTCCCTTGATGCCGGTGGAGCTTCTGCCCCGGAATTTCCGTTCATGGTGCTCCCACTTAATGCCGTACGCCAAGCCCTTGTAGAGCCAATCGATGGCATTTTGGGTATGGATGTGCTGGGGGGGCTCGTCTTTACTTTCGATTTGCGCAAGAACGAATACTACTGGGGCATGCCCAAAGGTGGCACCATGGAACAACTCTACGGTAAACAAGACCAGTTTGGACGCCTCTTGATGCAGGTTAAAAGCTCCGGAAAAGAACTGCAGCTCCTGCTGGATACCGGTAGCAGCATCACCCGCGTGCGAGAGGAAGACTGGCTCCCCGGCTCAGCCGGCGAAATCTCTGCCCAAGTGGGGGATGTCAATGAAGCCGCCAGCGTCAAGGTAAAAGAAGGGAAACCGGCGGATATTGAAGTTGCCAGAGGAGTCGTACTGAAAGGTGTTGTCCCCATCTTCGGGCAAGAAGGGCAGCCCCCCGTGCTGGGGATGGATGCTCTCAAGGGTCAAGTCCTCATCCACCTTCCCTTAGAGGATAATCCCTATGGGGTGTTCCTGATGCAGAAGTAATTTCCCGACACAGCCAAGTTACCTTGGCAATTTCACCTAAGCACCTGCTCGGATTTCACGCAAGCAGGCGCGAAATTCATTCTGCGGCCGAGCGGGATTCGCCCAACGCGGATCACCGCCATGCGAAATGAACAAGCTATCTTGGTAATCATTTCCTGCTCCCCCCCTTCCCCAATAGCTAGACTAACTTGCTTGCGGATGGCGCCAAGCGCAGGCACAATAGGGGAGCCATGAAAGAATCCCCCATCAATCCATACCACCGCCGCCACGGCGCAACGCTGGGCAATGAAGAGGGCTGGCGTATGCCGGGCAAATTCACCGATATTCTGCGGGAGCACCGCGCTGCACGCTCCGCCTGCGGGGTGTTCGATATATCCCACCTGGGCAAGTTTAGCGTATGGGGGAAAAGCGCGGGTGATTGGTTGGAGCAGATGCTGAGCAACCGGGTGGCCTCCTGCCGGGTTGGAGATGCCCAACAAACACTCTTGCTCAATGAAGAAGGAGGCATCATCGATAGGCTCACACTTTTCCGTGAGCAGGCGGAGGCATACTGGTTGCTGGGGAGCGCGGCTCTTGCAAATGAGGTATTCGCGTGGCTTGCCGCTCACAAACCGCAAGAAGCGGTGGACCTGACCGATGAAACGATGCAGTGGAGCGGTATGGCCGTATACGGCCCGGAAAGCAACGCCATATTCACCCAGGTATGGCCTAATCTCCCCATACCGCACGACAGGGGAATATGGCACGGAGAGTACAAAGGAGAAGAACTACGTATCACCACATGCGGGCAAGAGGGGGATGAAGGATTCGAGCTTTTTTGCCAAGCCAACCGTGGCATTCATTGGTTTGAAACTCTTGTGCGCGCCGGAGCCATACCATGCGGCATGGCCACCCGCGAAAGCCTGCGCCTTGAACACCGCTCAGTTTCTGCCGGCCGCGATACCAATAGCAAAACAACACCCCACCAAGCACGCCTAGAACACTTGTGCGCCGCAGATAAATGCTTTGTCGGCTCTGATGCCATGCACCGCAAAGCAACAGGCGGCTTCCACCAAAAACGACTGGCTCCGCTAGAATGTACCGAACCATCTGCCCCACCACGGCACGGCTGCTCCGTGCAAAACAACCTCGGGAAATGTGTAGGCAGCGTAACGAGTGGCTGCATCTCCCCCCACACGGGCCGGGGTGTCGCCTTTGCCTATTTGAATGCCGGCGTGGCGCTGCCGGGCACACCTCTCAGCATTCTTATCAATGGCCACCCCATTCGTGCCGTGGTGAGCTCGCTTGGCGTATCTTGATAAGTTGCCAAGTTTACTTGGCAATTTCACTTGAGCTGCTGCTCAAATTTCGCTCGAGCGACCGCGAGAATTTCGCTTGTTGCCAAAGGCAACATATTTCACGCGCGATACTTCGCGCATCAGTTGTTGACTAGCCACCCTTGCGAGCATTTGCGAGCCTTACTTTCCCGCCTGAAATGAATGGCTCGCTTGCCAAGCATGCTTGGCAGTAAAATTCTTTTCACTCTGCCAAGTTTACTTGGCAATTTCGCTTGAGCTGCTGCTCAAATTTCGCTCGAGCGACCGCGAGAATTTCGCTTGTTGCCAAAGGCAACATATTTCACGCGCGATACTTCGCGCATCAGTTGTTGACTAGCCGCCCTTGCGAGCATTTGCGAGCCTTACTCCAAAAGTTTATTTGTCATTGATACACCAATTAGGAGATGCTATACTGACTAGCGTGAAAGAGGGAAAACTTATAACTTCATCCATAGAGCTTGCAATTGAACTAACGCTTCTGTACGACCGTATAGAAAAGAAGGCTTATCTGAAAAATCAGCTAGCACGAGCCGGAACTAGCGTTGGTGCCAATATACATGAGGCCAAGTATGCTCACAGCCGCGCGGATTTTATTGCGAAGATGCAGATTGCACTCAAAGAATGTCACGAGACAGAGTTTTGGCTCACGGTGCTAAGCCAAGCCCTCCCTGAGTACTCACTTGATGCTACACGGTTGAGAGAAAAGGCCGGCAGCATTCGCCGGATGTTGATTTCAACCTTGAATACAGCTAAAAGCAACAGCGAGAAAGAATAATGCCTCGCATGCGCTCGCAAGTTGAATAGTGTGCCACTGATGCGCGATGGTTCGCGCGCGAAATTCAGCCTACGGCTGAGTGAAATTCGCCCGCCGGGCGAATGAAATATGGCTTACAGCCATACGAAATTGCCAAGCATGCTTGGCAGTGAAATTCTCTTCACTCTGCCAAGTTTACTTGGCAATTTCGCTTGAGCTGCTGCTCAAATTTCGCTCGAGCGACCGCGAGAATTTCGCTTGTTGCCAAAGGCAACATATTTCACGCGCGATACTTCGCGCATCAGTTGTTGACCAGCCACCCTTGCGAGCATTTGCGAGCCTTACTTTCCCGCCTGAAATGAATGGCTCGCATGCGCTCGCTTGCCAAGCATGCTTGGCAGTGAAATTCTCTTCACTCTGCCAAGTTTACTTGGCAATTTCACTTGAGCTGCTGCTCAAATTTCGCTCGAGCGACCGCGAGAATTTCGCTTGTTGCCAAAGGCAACATATTTCACGCGCGATACTTCGCGCATCAGTTGTTGTCCAGCCACCCTTGCGAGCATTTGCGAGCCTTACTTTCCCGCCTGAAATGAATGGCTCGCGTGCGCTCGCAAGTTGAATAGTGTGCCACTGATGCACGATGGTTCGCGCGCGAAATTCAGCCTGCGGCTGAGTGAAATTCGCCCGCCGGGCGAGTGAAATATGGCTTACAGCCATACGAAATTGCCAAGCATGCTTGGCAGTAAAATTCTCTTCACTCTGCCAAGTTTACTTGGCAGTGGGTCAGCGCAAAGGACGCAGCATATCCTCCAAGGCTGCATAGCTTTCTACACGGGAGAGCTGCGGGCGCAGAGGCTTGGTGCCGGGGATACCCTTGGCATACGCCAGTAGACGCGCGCGCATAGCTCGCATGGTGGTGAGCTCGCCGCCGTAGTGTTGGCTATCCAATGCCAAGCGGGTGTGACGCAGCATGAATTCGATACGCTCGGCAGCAGAGGGAGGTGGCAAGAGCTCCCCGGTGTTGAGGTAGTGGCGGGCTTGGCGGAAAATCCACGGCGCATTCATCGCTGCCCGGCCAATCATCACCCCGGACACAGCCGTTTCCTCGCGGGCTCGCTTCACATCTGCCGGGCTGGTAATATCCCCATTGCCAATGACCGGTATCTGCACAGCGCAAGCGCAAGCATCAATGATACCCCAATCTGCCACCCCTCCATATTGCTGCGAGCGGGTGCGGCCATGCACCGCAATCGCCTTCACGCCCGCATCTTGCAGGCGCAAACAGGCTTCCTCTGCCACGATGTGATTGGCATCCCACCCTATGCGAATCTTGGCAGTCACGGGACAGTCTGCCCCCAATTCTGCCACCACTGCAGCTGCAATTTGCTGCAGCAAAGGCAAATCCTTGAGCAGCGAGGAGCCACCATTGCGCCCTACTACCTTGGGAACGGGGCATCCGGCGTTGATATCCAAAAAATCCGGCCGCATGGCATCTACTATAATGCGAGCTGCGGCGGCCATGTGCGCCGGTACAGCTCCGAATATCTGTACACCAAGAGGGCGATGTGCCCCCTCAAACTCTACATAGCGGCGATTGCGTTCCCACGCTTGCAGCACCCCCTCGGATGATACAAACTCCGTCACCATCACATCTGCCCCACACTCTTTGCACAGTGTACGAAAAATCGGGTCTGTCACGCCTGCCATCGGCGCCAGGTACAGAGGAAAGAAGGATTTATCAGGCAAAAACATGGAAACCAAGAGGCAAAGTGCAGAAATATCCGTATTCGCTAAGAAGCCATGCACCCCTTGCAAGGTGCATGGCCCATAGGAAAATAGAGGTCCGAACAGTCGGAGCAGCAATTAGCGCTTGCTGAACTGGAAGCGCTTGCGGGCGCCGGGACGACCAGCCTTCTTGCGTTCCTTCATGCGGGAATCACGAGTAAGCAAGCCCTGCTCGCGGAGCAAGGGGCGGAACTCCTCGTTGAGCATCACCAGAGCGCGGGCAATAGCCAAGCTCATGGCACCAGTCTGGCCGTGCAGACCGCCACCCTTCGTAGCGATGCGTACATCGTACTTCTTCATGGTGTTGGTGGCGTAGAAGGGCTGCAGCACAACGTTCTGCAGAGCATCCGTGGGGAGGTATTCCTCAAAACCGCGACGGTTGATAGTAATCTTGCCGGACTTGCCTTCCTCAGCGGGGGTCAGCCAAGCGTGTGCGATAGCCTCCTTGCGGCGGCCTGTTGCATTGTAAGGGGTGGTAGACATGGTGATTAAAAATTAGGTTAGGCAATAGCGATAACTTCCGGGGTCTGGGCAGCGTGAGGATGCTCAGCACCGGCGTACACCTTCAGGCGAGTACCCTGAGCACGCCCCTGACGGGTGTGGGGCACCATACCAAGGATAGCGAGCTCCAAAATCTTCTCGGGATGAGATTTGCGAAGTTTGGCGGGAGTCGTCACCACCTGGTTACCAACATAGCCGGTGTAACGGGTGTAAATCTTGGCGCGCTCCTTGTTGCCGGAGAGCACAACCTTGTCGGCATTCACGACGATAACGTAGTCACCGCAGTCCACATGGGGGGTGAAGATCGTCTTGTTCTTTCCGCGAAGCAGGTTGGCTGCTTCTACTGCGACCTGACCGAGCACCTTGTCGGCAGCGTCGATCACATACCACTTGCGCTCAATGTCCTGAGCTTTGGCAGAGAAGGTTTTCATGTTGTTTTCGTTTATTCCTGTTAAGGCTTTCGCCGTCGAACCCCTATAGTTCGGGGCGGATAATCTACCCTTATTCTGCCCTTTTGTCAACCGCATTTTGCGTTTTTCCTCATTTTTTTTAAAAAAAGCGCTTGCCAAGTACGCTTTTGGGAAGTAAACTAGCCCCGCCTACGCGTGCAGACACGCCGGCATTAACCATATATATAGCATAATGGCAAATCCCCCCAATGGACGCGGCCCCAAGCCGCAGCAGCGCAACAACGGCCCCCGCAGCAACAACCAGCAGCGTGGTGGTGCCCGCCCTTCCTCCCCCGCACCCGTGAAAGCCAAGGTCTCTTCGGACGATGGCGAGGGCGAGATTGAGATGGAGGGTGTTGTTTCTGCCGTGTTGGCAGGTACGATGTTCCGCGTCAAGGTGGCCAACGGGCACGAGTTCCTGGCCCACATCTCCGGCAAGATGCGCAAGCGTTTCATCCGCCTTGTGGTGGGCGACCGCGTGAAAATCGAGGTCTCTCCCTACGATATGAGCAAGGCGCGCATCACCTTCCGCCTGAACTGATTCACCATCAGCATACCGCTTCCGGGCCCGCCATCGGCGGGCTTTTTTTGTGGATGCTTATTTACGCCCGTGCACATTTTTCACGGCAAGCGAGCTATATGAGCACGCGCATCCCCACAAAAAGCAGCGAACGGCCAAGGCTCAATGCACCTGCAAGCCGGCGGCACGGAAGATAGCCTTGGCCTCCGCCGTTTGCTCGGGGGTGGGCGGCTCGGTATCGGCAAGAGTGTAGTCCAACCCCAGCTCTTGCCATTTGAAGCGGCCCATGTGGTGCAGCGGCAACACATCCACACGCTCCACATTGCCGAGGGATGCGGCGTATTGCGCCAACGGCTCAATGTCCTCCGCGCGGTCATTCACACCGGGCACAAGCACATAGCGCAGCCAAATGGGCTTGCCCATAGCGGCCAAACGGGCGGCAAAATCCAGCGTGGGCTGCAGGGGCTGGCTTGTCAGCGCGCGGTAGCACTCCGGCTGCCAAGCCTTGATATCCAGCAGCACAAGGTCCACATCTGCCAGCATGGCATCATCTGCATTGCTGCCAAGGTGCCCGGAGGTATCAATACAGGTGTGCAGCCCCAGTTCCTTACAGCCGCGCAGCAAGGCGCGAGTATACGCAGGCTGGAAAAGCGGATCGCCCCCGGAAAGGGTGACCCCGCCCCCCGCGTTTTTTACGAAAGTGGCGTAGCGGGCAATCTCAGCCAGCATATCCTCCACGCTGCGTTCCTTGCCTTGGCGCTTGTACGAGGTATCCGGGTTGTGGCAATAGCGGCAGCGTAGGCTGCACCCGGAAAGAAACACCACGAAGCGAATGCCCGGCCCATCGACCGTGCCGCAGGATTCTACAGAATGAACAAGACCTGTCATGGCGGGAGATGTCATGTGTGTGCCCCCGAATCGTAGCATGAAACGCAGCCTGTATCAACCAAATTACGCGTGGTCGCCACAGATTTACCGGGCAAAAAAACACCCTGCAATCAACGGCGAGTCAATTGCAGGGTGGGTGAATAAAATGTTACTCCTCTTTAGCGCGTGTGGAAGGTACGGCTGATGACCTCGCGCTGCTGCTCGGGGGTGAGCTTGATGAAGTTCACCGCATAGCCGGACACGCGGATGGTGAGCTGGGGATACTTCTCCGGGTGCTCCATGGCATCCAGCAGGGTTTCGCGCTCCAGCACGTTCACGTTGATGTGGTGACCGGTTGCGGCGAAGTAGGCATCCAGCAGGGAGACGAGCTTGGTCTCGCGCTCATCCTCATCCTTGCCCAGTGCGCCGGGCACAATGGAGAAGGTGTAGGAGATGCCGTCCTGGCTGTCGTCGTAGTTGAGCTTGGCCACGGAGAGCATGGAAGCCACGGCGCCGTTCTTATCGCGGCCGTGCATGGGGTTGGCACCCGGGGCAAAGGGCTCACCGGCGCGGCGGCCGTCGGGCGTGTTGCCGGTCTTCTTGCCGTACACCACGTTGGAGGTGATGGTGAGCACAGACTGGGTGGGCATGGAATCGCGGTAGGTGTGCAGCTTGCGCAGCTTGTTCATGAAGTTCGTGACCAGAGCCTCGGCAATTTCGTCCACGCGGGGGTCGTTGTTGCCGTAGCAGGGGAACTCGCCCTCTGTCACGAAGTCGGTGATGAGCCCTTCCTCGTTGCGGATGCACTTGACCTTGGCGTACTTGATGGCGGACAGGGAGTCTGCCGCCACGGAGAGGCCGGCAATACCGGCAGCCATGGTGCGCAGGATTTCCGGGTCGTGCAGAGCCATCTCGATGCGCTCATAGCAGTACTTATCGTGCATGTAGTGGATGATGTTGAGCGCATCAATGTAGGTCTTGGCAAGCCAATTCTGCATATTGTCGAAGAGCTCCATCACCTTGTCGTACTCCAAGTACTCGCCCTCGTAGCGGGGGGCGGGCGGGGTCACCTGCTTGCCTTTCACTTCGTCTACACCACCGTTGAGGGCGTAGAGCAAGCACTTGGCCAAGTTGGCGCGGGCGCCGAAGAACTGCATCTGCTTGCCAATGCGCATGGCAGATACACAGCAAGCAATGCCGTAGTCATCCCCCCAGTAGGGGCGCATCAGGTCATCGTTCTCATACTGCACGGAGGAAGTCTCGATGGATACCTTGGCGCAGTACTTCTTGAAGCCTTCCGGCAGAGCGGTGGACCACAGCACGGTCAGGTTCGGCTCGGGAGCCGGCCCCAGGTTGTACAGGGTTTGCAGCATGCGGAAAGAGCTGCGGGTCACCAGTGTGCGGCCATCTTCGCCCATACCGCCGATGGATTCGGTCACCCACGTGGGGTCGCCGGAGAAGAGGCTGTTGTACTCCGGCGTGCGGATGAAGCGCACCATGCGCAGCTTCATCACGAACTGGTCCATCAGCTCCTGAATCTCGGATTCGGTGATGGTGCCGTTGGCCAAATCGCGTTCAAAGTAAATGTCCAAGAAAGTAGAGACACGGCCAAGGGACATAGCAGCGCCGTTCTGTTCCTTCACTGCGGCCAAGTAGCCCAAGTAGGTCCACTGCACCGCCTCGCGGGAGTTGGCTGCGGGGCGGGTCAAATCGCAGCCGTAGCTCTGGCCCATCTGCGCCAATTCATCCAAAGCACGTATCTGTTCGTTCATTTCCTCGCGCAGGCGGATGGTGGCATCCGTCATCACACCGGCCTCGCGGTCCTTCAGATCCTTGCGGCGGGCGGCGATGAGCTTATCCGTACCATAGAGAGCCACACGGCGGTAGTCGCCGATGATGCGACCGCGGCCATAAGCATCCGGCAGACCGGTGATAATACCGGCGGAGCGTGCAGCGCGAATATCGCTCGTGTACGCATCGAACACACCTTCATTGTGAGTCTTGCGGATGCGGCCAAAGAACTCTGCCGTGTGGGGGCACATCTTCAGCCCGTAGGATTCCAAAGCTTTCTGTGCCATGCGCAGCCCACCAAAGGGCATGAGCGCGCGCTTCAGCGGGGCATCTGTCTGCAAGCCCACAATCTTCTCGCGTGCCTGGTCAATGTAGCCCGCAGCGTGCGACACGATGGTGGATACCACCTCCGTATCGGCATCCAGCAGACCGCCGGCTTCAATCTCCTTCTTCATGAGGTCCTTCACCTCATCCCAAAGAGCTGTCGTATCCGCCGTGGGGCCGGCCAGGAAATCCCCCTCTCCGGTATAGGGCGTATAGTTCAGCTGAATGAAATCGCGTACGTTGATGCTATCTGTCCATACGCCGGTCTTGAACCCCTTCCACTCTGCGGGAGCGCCGGGTACCGTCTCTGTATTGCTTGCTGTCGTCATAAATGTTCGGAAAGTTGAAATCGTTCTAAAAAACTTTTTACCTACTACATAGACAGAATAGCGAATTTTCAAGCTCACGTCAAGGTTGATTCGCTCTCCCCTTCCCTTTTTTAGCCAAAAAAGTGCCTAGCAAACGCCCGCAAGGTTAGTTTCTCTGTTCTGTCACCACCATTTCCTCCAGCTCTACCCGATCGCGGAGCTCCTGAAAGAGTGCCGCCACTCATTCGCCAGCTACCATGCCGCGCATTTCAAAAACATCCCTGCCCTGCAATTGGAAATGGGGCACCGCGATTTAACACTACTGCGCACGCGCTATGTGAGCCCCGTCGGCGCGCATGAAGGTAGCCTCTACTGGGATGAAAAACAACTTTGAGACGATGATTTTTGAAAAGTCCCTACTGGTTTTGCAGCACTAGCCGCAAAACTCCCTACCACTTTTGCATTTTTTCTTTAAAAAGCCATTTTCTTTCAATAATGGCTTGATAAATAAGTGAGTAAAAACATCACGCCCCGGTGGCGGAGAGGAAGGCATCCAGCTCTTCCAAGGCGCGTTGCTGGGTAGGGCAAGAGCGACGGCGGGCTCCCAGGGTAAGGCTGCAGCGTTTCTTGCCGGAGAAGCGGTAGGTGGTAAGGCCCAGATTGCGCAGGGAATCCATACGCTGCCGCAGGGCCGTATAGAAAAAGAGCGGCAGGGGAGCCTCGCCGGCGAGGGTATCAAGCTTGATATCAACCGGGGGTGTTTGTTTGCGCAGGTGTGCTGCCACTAGGGGGAGGCCGATTTCCTCCAACAGACGGCGCATGCGCTCAAAGAGGTACTCAAGTGGCACGGTCTGCAGCGGGCAGGCATGCTCCAAGTATAGCATGATACCCTGCGCTATCTCTGCGCTGCACGGCAGGGTGGTGCCGGCTCGCAGCGCCGCTTCTTTCAATATATGCTCCACCCATCTCCAATCGTAGTCGGAGATGACACAATGCCCGGTTTGCAGGAGAGGACGGTTGGTTGTGATGGCTATCATCAGATGGAGAGTTTGCGTTGCAGGGGGTCATTCATGCTCTTGCGCTCCATTTTGCGCACCAGCTCAATAAATTCATCCACGTTCTGGAATTGGCGGTAGACGGATACGTAGCGGATGTAAGCCACTGGGTCGATGCTTTGCAGCTTCTCGATGACTTTCATGCCGATGACGGATGAGGGAATCTCCCGCTGGTGGTCACGGTGCAGCTCGGACACAATCTCATCTGCCGCCACATCCAGTTGATCCATGCTCACGGGGCGTTTCTCGCAGGCTTTGATCATGCCACGCAAGATTTTTTCGCGGTTGAGAGCCTCATGCACATTCCCACGCTTGAGCACGCGCAGCTCCGTGCGCTCTATCTGCTCATAGGTGGTGTAGCGGTAGTTGCAGCGCAGGCATTCGCGCCGCCGCCGTATGCAGGTGCCATCTTTCGACATGCGCGAGTCGATGACCTTGTCTTCCATGTATCCGCACTGTATGCATCGCATGAGCTCATGCTACCACAAGTTCTGGTACCGTCAACACCGATTTTGTGCCACATCTTATGGTTGCTGGATTTGCAGCTATACCCGATTCCTAAGTTTCCTTAAGAAATGAATCTTTTTTAGAATAATTCTAATTTTTCTCTTGACTTTTTCAAAAAATCACGTTAGATTGTGTGTGTCACCCCGCAAGGGAGCAAATCTACAACACTACACACACAACAACACAATAACCGGAAAGGAACAATCAACATGAAGAAGTACATCTGCACAATATGCGGCGCCGTCGTAGAAGGAGAAGAGACCCCGGCAGTATGCCCCGTCTGCAAGGCCAAGACCTTCAAGGAAATGGACGAGACGAAGAAGGTGTATGCTGATGAGCACCGCATTGGTGTAGCCCAAGGCTTGGATGAATGGGTAGTACAAGGACTGCGCGAGAACTTCACAGGCGAATGCTGCGAAGTAGGCATGTACTTGGCCATGAGCCGCCAGGCCGAGCGCGAGGGTTACCCCGAGGTTGCAGAAGCGTTCAAGCGCTACGCCTTTGAGGAAGCCGAGCACGCCGCCAAGTTTGCGGAATTGCTGGGCGAGGTACTCACGGACAACACGGAAAAGAACGTGCAGATGCGCGCAGATGCCGAATACGGCGCATGCGAAGGCAAGCTTGCCATTGCCCGCCGCGCCAAGGAACTGGGCTATGATGCCATCCACGACACCGTACACGAAATGTGCAAGGATGAAGCCCGCCACGGCTGCGGTTTCGATGGCTTGCTCAAGCGCTACTTCGGCAAATAAGACAGTCGGCTGCCCTACCCTTCCCCTATGATTATCACGCGGGCTGCAAGGTACCCCCTTGCAGCCCGATTTCTATTTGGCAAACATCGCCATCCCGAAGAGCAAGACCGTAAGGCACGTGCGGTAAGCACGGAGCCGAAAAAGCATTGCTTGTATAGAGGCCGTATTCTAACCTCATTTTTCAGGGATGCGCTTATTTAACAAATCAGGTCAATTCTCGCAAGAGATTGTGTATACCCAAGCCGATAAGGAGGAGGCCGGCAAGCGTTTCCAGCCACTTGGTAGGCAAGCGGTGCAAGAGACGGGCAGAATGAAACGCCACCGTGGAGCAACAAAAAGTAATAAGCCCGATAAGGCCGACGGCCAACAGCAACTGCTCCCACCCGAAAATGGCGCCACCAATATCCCCCAAAGCCATGCACACCCCCACAGCGAGGGCATCTATGCTGGTAGCCACGCCCACCACCATCAACGCCGCAAATCCCAAGGGGCCGGGTGTAACGGCATCCGTCTCTCCCTCACTCTTCCACGCTTGGCGGATGATGCTCCCCCCCAAAAGGCAGAATACGGCCAGCACAATCCAATGATCCCAGGCATCCACCGCATGCCGCACGCGCACGCCCCCGGCATACCCCACCAATGGCATAAGCGCTTGGTATAAGCCCACCACCAAGGCAAGCCACAGGGCAGACACAACGCGCCGCTCACGAAGAATCAGGCCATATGAGAACGAGTACACCGTGGCATCTACCGCCAAAATGGCACCCACCAATGCTATCTCCGCGCAGTTCATGCCGTGTTACATCATCACAGGAAACGCAGCCACAAGTACACCGCAGAAATCGCGATGGACAGGAGCATGAGCGGATAAGCCACCTTCATAAAGCCAAAGAACGTGACCACCAATTTTTGCTTGCGGGCCATGGCCAATGCCACCACGTTGGCGCTCGCGCCAATCACCGTGCCATTGCCCCCCAAACAAGCACCCAAGGAAAGCGCCCACCAAAGTGGCTCCAAATCCGCATAGCCCATTGCGCCCATATCCTTGATGAGCGGAATCATCGTGGCCACAAAGGGGATATTATCCACAAACGAAGACATGACCGCACTCATCCCCAGCACGGTCATAGTGGTAGCGGTGGGGTTCCCGCCCATCACCTCCATGGCGCGGGCAGCCATCCAGTTGATGATACCGTTCACCTCCAAACCACCCACCAATACAAAGAGCCCGATAAAGAAGAAAATCGTGGTCCACTCCACCTGGGAAAACACCCGCTCCAGCACGCGCTCGCGCCCCGGCATCGTCATGAGCATGAGCAACGAAGCCCCGGTCACCGCAATGGTGCCGGATTCCAGTGTCCAGTCGGGAATCTGCCCATGGGAGCAAAACAGCACCATCGTAACCCCCAGCGTGAACAGCGTGCGCTGCAACATGGCCTTGCTGCGTATAAGCCCCTGCGTCTTAATATTCATGATGCGCTGACGGCGGGTGCCATCCTTTCGCAGTTCCTTGCGGTATATCAGGATGATGAGAGCCATGGTAAGCACAAAAATCACCACGCAGGGCAACGCCAGCACCCGGACGAATGACATAAAATCCAGCTCTTTCACCGCACTGGCAATCATGATATTGGGCGGGTCGCCAATCATAGTAGCCGTGCCACCGATGTTGGAAGCAAAAATCTGTGCCAGAACAAAGGGCATGGGTGAAATGCGAAGATCTTTCGTCAGCGCAAAGGTTACCGGCACCGTGAGCAGCACCGTCGTCACGTTATCCAGCAGAGCCGAACACAATGCCACTATGATAGAAAGGCTGATGAGCAAAGCTATAGGATTGCCCTGCGTTTTCTGCGCGGCCCATACGGAAAGAAACTTGAACAGCCCCGTCTTGCTCAGGATGAGCACCTGTATCATCATGCCGATGAGCAAGGCCAAGGTATTGAAGTCTATATGCGCAATAGCCTGCTCTTGTGTAATCACCCCGGTAAGCACCATCAGCATGGCCCCAAATAAGGCAATGACGGTGCGGTTCACTTTCTCCGACACGATGAGCGCGTAAGTGACTAAAAAAATAACCAAGGCTGCACAAACAGTATACGACATAACATCTACACCCGCCAAGTTAAACGGGTCAAAGATGCTAACATAAGCGCCGCACGATTGCAAGCTTAACCGTTTGCTCACACTCAAAAAAGAGTATTTCACCCACTTTGGGAAGATTATGGATGTCTACACGCAAAAAATCCCCCGAAATTCAAGCTTCTATCAGCATTTTGAGCTTCACAATTCGCTAAAAAAAGTGTAGTATGGCTGCACGATATGGCTATTCGCATGCAAAAAACGCTCAAAAAGTGTGCTTCCATTCAGGGCACTTCGCTTCACACGGGTAATCCGGTCAAACTGACAATCAAACCGGCAGAAGTGAATACCGGTCTGAAATTCCGTCGAATTGACTTACCGGACAAGCCTTTCATTGATGCCTCTGCCGCCAATGTGCAGACGGTGGAACGCGCCACCACGCTGGCAGATGGTTCCGTCAAGGTACACACCGTAGAGCACATTCTCTCTGCCCTCACCGGCATGGGGGTGGACAATGCCATCATTGAGATGGATGCCAACGAACCGCCCATTGGTGATGGCTCCGCCTCTCCGTATGTAGAGCTCATCAAACAAGCCGGGATTGAGGAACAGGAAGCTCCCTGCCACGTCTGGGAAATCCGCGAGCCATATCAGGTTGAAAACAAGAATGGCTCTCGCATCGTCATCATGCCCGACAAGGAGTTCCGCATCTCCCTCACCGCAGTGGGACCCAATGGTCGCGTAACCCAGTTCTTCTCCTCCGTCATCAACCCGGAGACGTATGAAAAAGAGCTCTCCACAGCTCGTACATTCTGCTTCTACGAAGACATTCAACCCCTGTTGGAGAAAGGGCTCATCCAAGGTGGCACGCTCGATAACGCCATCGTCATCAAGGGTGACCAGTACCTCTGCGCCGGTGGTCTGCGCCACCACAACGAATGCGCCCGCCACAAGGCCATGGATCTCATTGGCGATCTTATTCTCAACGGCCGCCGCATCTTGGGGCATGTCATCGCCATCATGCCCGGGCATGGCATCAACACGCAGATGGCAGCCAAGCTGCAAAAGAGCTACGAAAGCATGGCAGCCCTGAAACCCAAACCCTTTGTATTCCCCTCCGGCGAAACCGTCCTCAACACCTCTGAGGTGCTCAAGCTCCTGCCTCACCGCTTCCCCTTCCTGATGGTGGACCGCGTGCTCGGGTTCGAGGGTGACAACAAGTGCGTAGGCCAAAAGAATCTGACCATGAATGAGCCGTTCTTCCAAGGGCACTTCCCCGGCAAACCGGTGATGCCCGGCGTGCTTCAGCTTGAAGCCATGGCGCAGGTTGGCTCTATCCTCATGCTCCGCATCCCTGAAAACCAAGGAAAGATTGGCTACTTCATGAGCTGCGACAAGGTGAAATGGCGCAAGCCCGTAGAACCGGGAGATGTGCTCATCATCGAAGCAGAGCTCACCAAGATGCGCGGTGCCATCGGCGTTTGCAATGGCCGCTGCACCGTCAATGGTGAAATCACTTGCGAAGCCGAGCTCAAATTCATGGTAGCAGATGCCTAATTTATTGAATTTTTTGCCGGAATATCCAAAAAAATGAAGAACGGTGCTTGACATACGCCAATTTTGGAGTATGATAGCCACCCCGACCGCGCAAGCGGGTCTGCAGAAAATCTTCTAAACGAAAAGAAATACTGACTATGAGCAAGAGAACATACCAGCCTTCCAAGCGCTGCCGCAAGCGCCAGTTCGGTTTCCGCGCACGCATGGCCTCCAAGAATGGCCGCGCCATCCTCGCACGCCGCCGCGCCAAGGGGCGTAAGCGTCTGCTGCCCAAGGGTGCAGAGATTCAATACAAGCGTCACATCATCCAGCACGGTGTATAACCGTCTGGGGGTGGGTATGTTCCCCCGCAGTTTCATGCCAAGCATTGAGCTGAAGTGATAGGGAACAACCCGCGCAGGATAACGCAACGCCCTGTGTAAGATGCTGCTGACACGGTGCCATACCATGAAGCGAGCCAGCGAGTTCGCAATGGTGCGAGCCGAAGGCACATCGACCGCAGGGCGTTTCCTTGTACTCAATACCGCGCCCTCGCTCGATGGCGCTGGGGCGTATTCTCGCTTTGGCATCATCACCACCAAGCGTATAGGCCACGCCGTTGTGCGCAATAAGCTACGCAGGCGCATGCGCGAGATACTGCGGGCACACGCCGAACCACTCTCCGGTGGGCTATTTGTCGTTCTGGTAGTGCGGGCATCTGCTGCGCGCGCAACCTACCAAGAGCTGGAAGCAGATTTTCTGCATCTGATGCGCCGTCAAATACGCAAAATCACCTCATGTTAAAACGCCTATTCATCGCCCCCGTGCTGTTTTACAAGCGCTTTGTGAGTGCCCCTCTGCATGCCATAGGAGGGCCGATGACGGGCTGTCGTTTTACCCCCACATGCTCCACATACTTCATTGAAGCCGTGCAGACGCACGGGGCTTTGAAGGGAGCCGCTATGGGAATATGGCGCATCTTGCGCTGCAATCCCTGGGGCGGGTGCGGACACGATCCTGTACCGCCCCGCAGTTCCAAAAAATCTTAAATTCAAACCACCCCTATCAAAAACACCATGGATAAGACCGCTTGGTTCGTTGTAACCCTTTGCGTGGGGCTATTGGGGCTCAACTTCTGGTATCAGAGTGAGCAACAAGCCTCCACTCCCCCGACTCAGCCAGCCGCGCAGGTTGCCACCGCCACCCCGGCAGCAACAGCCCCAGCCCCGGCCACTCCTACCGCCGCTACCACTCCGATAGCACAGCCGGCAGCCCCGGTAGCAAGCCGCACCCCGCAAATTATAGCCACCCTCACCTCCCGAGATGAAGCCGGCAAGCCTGTTGCCCGCTATAATTTCCAAGATTTGGGCGGTAGCCTCCGCAGTGTAGACATGATTGGCAAAGCCATCAACAGCACTCGCCCCGAGCTTGCCCAGGATGTGAGCATCAACAGCAACGCTGCCCAGGGCATCGGCACCCTCATGTTCGGCCTGAGCAATACCCAAGCCCCGACCTATGATCAATCCGCCTACCAAATTATCCCGGAGCAGACCAACGACACCCAAGTGGCCATGTGGGCCCGCGTGGGTGATTTGATTGTGCGCAAGATATACACACTCAAGCCACTGAAAGCCAACCGCGATGGCGAAGAAGTATCCGTAGCCGGCAATGCCTATGTGTTGAATCTCAAGGTCGACATCCAGAACACCTCATCCAACACACTTGCTGCCAACAACTGGGGGCTCTATGCCGGTGGCATGAGCCAAATCTCCAAAGAGGAGGGCAACTACTACACATACTACGTGCGTTTGGAAGACGGCTCGTTTGAGAAAGAAACGCCCGGTTCCTTCCGCCCGCTTATCTTCGGCTCCGACAAGGAGCGCATCTACACCACCGGCTGCGATAATCTTGCTTGGGGCGGTACCATGAATCAGTACTACTCAACCGTGGTGCAGCCCACGGAAGGCTCCGGCAATAATGCTTTCTACGCAGCTCCCGTTAAGTACACACTCCCCGTCTCCGGCGAACAGGCAGAGGGCGTGGAATTCGGCATGGGTATCCCAGATTTCACTCTTTCCCCCAAAACTGCGGATATGCAAGGTGGCCAGAAATCCCTTTCGTACGAGATTTTCACCGGCCCCAAGCTCAACCTCATGCTCAGCGACATGACGGCGGACTTCCGCATGATTGATCGCATCATGGACTACGGCTGGCTCTACCTCATCAGCTACCCCATGAACTGGCTCATCAACGTCTTCTACAGCTGGTTCGGCAACTGGGGATGGGCTATTGTGGCCATGACCATCGTGGTGCGTCTCCTCATCTGGCCGCTCTACCTCAAGAGCTACCGCAGTATGAAGGCCATGAGCAGCCTGCAGCCGGAAATGAAGAAGCTCAAAGAGAAGTATCCGGATGACCAGCAAAAGGTCAGCATGGAGATGATGAAGCTCTACCGCGACCGCGGCATTTCCCCCATGGGTGGCTGCTTGCCCATGTTCCTGCAGATTCCCATCTTCTTCGCATTCTTCTATGTGCTGCAAACAGCCGCAGAGTTCCGTGGCGCACCCTTCATGGGCTGGGTAACAGACCTCTCCCAGATGGATACGGTGTATACGCTTTCCCTCATGGGCTGGGATTTGCCCATCAACATTCTGCCCGTTGTCATGGCCATCTCCATGATAGTGCAGATGGCTATGACCCCGCAAGCGGGCGACCCCATGCAGCAGCGTATCATGAAGTTCATGCCTGTGGTTTTCTTCCTGTTCTGCTACACATACCCCAGCGCGCTGGCTTTGTACTGGACCACCACCAACATCATCTCCATCATCCAGACAATCATCATCCGCCGCATGCCCGTGCCGGAGCCCAAAGCCCCGACCCAGAAAAAGAAAGGCAAAAAAGGCTTCTTTGAACGCATGATGGAAGCCCAGCAAGCTGCTTTGGCAGAGCAGCAGCGCCAAGCCAATATGCGCAACGTCACGCCCAAAAAATAAGAGTTTTCTCACGATTTACTCTTCCCGAGCACCCTGTTTCTCAACCGGAAACAGGGTGTTTTTTGATTATATAGGGAGTACAGCACATGCTGTCCCCCGTCAAACTGTTGCAAACGCAAAAAATTGTCTGTATAGAGGAAGCAACGCAGAAAGCTACTGTCCCCTCTACACACATGAAAGCAGACATCATCCGCATCCAACAAAAAATCGGCGTTACGGCCGATGGTATCATCGGCCCGCGCACCGTGCAGGCTCTCACCCGTGAATTAGGTATTACACCCGCCACCGTTCCCAGCTGGCCCACCCAAGCAGAGGTACGCAAGGGCACAAGTTGCTTTGGCAGACCGGGCAATGAATCCGTGCTTACCTCCATAGTTCCCCCCTACCCCTTGTTCTACGATGGCAAGGCCTTGCGCAGTATCCGCGTGCATGAACTTGTGGCACCGCATGTATTGGCCGTTCTGAGAGAGGTTTTGGAACACTACGGACAAGATGAGATTCACCGCCTGGGCTTGGATTTGTATGGTGGTTCCTACAACTACCGAGCCAGTACCGGTGGCAGCTCCCTCTCTATGCACGCGTGGGGCATTGCGCTGGATTTTTCGCCGACAGCCAACGCATACAAAACAAAAGCCCCCCGAGCCAGTCTTTCTCACCGGGATTGCCGCGCCTGGTGGGAGATTTGGGAAAGCCACGGAGCCGTTTCCCTAGGTCGCTCAAGAGATTACGATTGGATGCACGTCCAATTTGCACGCCTGAGTTAGTGCCTGCAAAACAGCTCAGGCCCTCTTGAAAAGAGGAAGACGGTACCGCTGAAATGCGGTATCGGCAAAGAACAAGCCGGGCATAGGCAAGACGGAACTGTGCCCCCATTGTTCTCCCCCGCAGATACAGGCATGCCGCTGTATCTGCGGGGTTTTTGTTTCAAAAGCTCAAAAAACTGGAAAAGATCTGCAAAAATGGTAGAATGCGAGGCATGAGAAAGCTCTTTTGCACAATCGGGCTCTTGCTGGCAAGCTGCCATGCGATAGCGCAGCCGGAAAAGCCACAAGCTATTGTTCTCTTTTTATCGGATGATGTGGGGCTGCACGACACTTCCGCCTACGGCTGCGAGGCCGCCCCCTGCCCCCATCTGAATCGCTTGGCAGAAGAAGGCTTGCTGTTTACCGATGCGCACAGCACCACCTCCGTATGCACCCCCTCCCGCTTTTCCCTGCTCACAGGCAAATATGCGTGGCGCCAAAAAGGAACCGGCATTTTGCCCGGTGATGCCAAATTAATACTCCCCACCAAGGAGGAAAGCAGCACACTACCCTCCCTCATGCAGCAAGCCGGATACCGCACCGCCGCATTCGGCAAATGGCATTTAGGCCTTGGCCGGGGCAAAGCACCTATTGATTGGAATAAGCCCATTAGCCCCGGGCCTCGTGAAGTGGGCTTTGATTACTCATTCATCATGGCCGCCACAGGCGACCGCGTGCCCTGCGTCTACCTTCGCAATGGAGAAGTGGTGAATGCCGACCCGGCAGACCCTATTGAAGTGAACTACGAGCCCAATTTTCGCTATGAAGGGGAGTTGCTGGGCTATGAGCACCCTGAACTGCTCAAGCCATGGGGGCGCTCTGCAGATAAACAACATGATAAAACCATCATTGATGGCATCTCCCGCATCGGCCACATGAAGGGTGGCAAAAAAGCCCTGTGGAAAGACCAGGAATTGGCAGATGCCATCACTCAAGAAGCCGTGCAATTTATCCGTCGCAATGCAGGCAAGCCCATTTTCATCTATTTTTGCAGCAACGATATCCACGTGCCCCGCGACCCGCACCCCCGCTATCGTGGCAAGAGCAAACTGGGCATACGCGGCGATGCCACTGTGCAGATGGACGACAACATCGGCACCCTCTGTCGCGCCCTGCAAGATGCCGGTTATGGGGATGATACCCTCTTCATCTTCACCAGCGACAATGGCCCCGTCATCGAGGATGGTTACTTGGATGGTGCAGAAACCGATTGCCGGGGCCACAGGCCCGCCCACCCCTATAGCGGTGGAAAATACGGGCTCAAAGAAGGCGGCACGCGCGTTCCTTTCATTGTGCATTGGCCGGCCACCATCCGGGCAGGCAAGAGCCACGCACTGGTAAGCCAAGTGGACTTGGCACGCAGTCTGGCACAGCTGGTGGGGGCAGATGTGCCGGAGAAGCAGATGCCGGATAGCCTGGCACAGCTCCCCGCCCTGCTGGGGCAGGATCCCACCGGGCGCAAGCACCTAGTAGAGCAGGCTCACGGCACACGCTTGGCCCTGCGCCACGGGCAATACAAATACATACCGGGTAAAACCCCGCAACTCTACGATTTAGCGCAAGACAAGCACGAGAAAAACAACATCGCCCCGCAGCACCCCGAGCTGGTGCAGGATATGCAGCAATACTTGGAAACCCTGCGCACCACCCCGGAAACAGCTATGCCCCACTAACAGCAGGCGCGCACACCCACTCGGCGTGCGCGCCTCCCCATATTATCAGGCCTGCGTCGTGGTGTCCCCGCTATTTGAGCTGCAACCGGCATGCTCACAACAGCGTTTGGTAGCCTCCTCCTTCACCTTGTGGAAGGAGTCTTTCACAACGTCTTCTACAGCATGGCCATAGATTTTTCCCTTTGCCACCAATGCGCGCATGTGCTGGCAGTGCGCCATCTTATGAGCCAGACATGCCAACAGCATGCCCCCAATGAAACTACAGATACTAATCTTCATATTTATGTAATCGGGTTTATCCCGACACGCATCTTAGCTGCTAACATAGGCCTTTTCAATTTGTTTGATTAACCGTTTTGGCTTTTCTGTCCGGTGCCGGTAAAAATAGCAAATAAGGAGACAAGCCCGGCGCAAACTTTCGGATAACGTAGAACAGAGCAATAGCTATGCCTACAAACAAAAACGGTAGCATACCGTATACATGCTTGTGAATGGGATGTATAGAAAAATACGTCCAGCAAATATCCAAAAGTATATAGTGAATAGCATACACAAAAAAGGTACACTTGCCAAACTGAGCACAGAATAAGCTCACACGGGGAGCTATTTTCATTGCTAATTTAGAAAGGCTCATCACATATACGCACATCAAGCACGTACCGGCCAACGGGATAAAGGCCCAAGAGAGTGTTGTCACCTGCAAAATGGCCAGCATAGCCAAAACAGATAACAACACAAACGCGGGAAGGTAGACCCTATCCATGCTCTGTGACAACTTTTCGAGTGTTAAACATTTGCGCAAGAAAATACCACCGACAAAATAGCATCCGGAATTAAGCGCCTTGCTCTGTAAAAAGTATGGGATAGACGTGACCCCCTCTAAATACAGGCTTCCCAAATAGAACATCCCCCCGATGATAAGCAGGGTTTCGGGGCGCATTCGAAGCAACACAGGAGATACAAAAACGAATACCATCAACACCTTCAAAAACCACATATAGTGATTTCCCGGCGTGTGCAATTCCCACATGGACCCCATGGCAGATATCAACGCCCCCCATTCAAAAGAGTGCGCTTCGGATGAATAGTAGCACAGCAGGCATTCGGATACCAAACTTCCAAGCACGCAATAAAATGCAAAGGGTATAAAAATATCAACCGTTCTTCTTATGTTGAAGCATTTCTCGCTCGGTTTGGCAAAATACCCAGCGAAAAGGAAAAAGATAAAAACAACATAGCGATAACTTGCAATGTTTGTGATGATGCTGAGAAGAGGCGAGATGACACCCGGAATGCGGTTCAACTCGTTGGCATGTCCCACAATGATGAGAAAGATAGCAATGAGGCGCGCCAAATCAATGAATGGATCCCTTTGTTTGATTTCTGCTCCTTGCATGCCGGAAACATAGCATACGGCACATAAAAAGTCCAGTAATTTCGGCGCTTTATCCTTTGTTGTAAAGCTTTTCACGGGAAGCAAAGTGCTGCGTGTTGCTGTGATGTATCGATAAAAAGCACTCCTTCCCCACCATAAGGCAAGGAAGGAGGCGTAACAGGAAGATGCTGCTTTTGCTTAGGCATTGGCATTCTGTGCAGCAGCGAGGGTATCGCAGGTGCAGCAGAAGTTGCGGTCGCCGTAGGTGTTGTCCACACGGGAGCAGCTGGGCCAGAACTTGTGCAGACGCAGGCCCGGCACGGGGTAAGCGGCAGCGCTGCGGCTATAGGCGTGGTTCCACTCATCAGCCGTCACCGCTTGGGCGGTGTGCGGGGCATTCACCATCACGTTATCATCCGCAGGCACGGTACCCTCTGCCACGGCGCTCATTTCGGCATGAATGCCAATCATCGCGTCGATGAAGCGGTCGAGCTCATACTTGCTTTCAGATTCAGTGGGTTCCACCATGAGCGTATCATGCACAGGGAAGCTCATCGTCGGGGCATGGAAGCCGTAGTCCATGAGACGCTTGGCCATATCATCCACAGAGAGGTGGCTCTTGCCGAGCATGATAGTGGTGTCCAGAATGCACTCGTGAGCCACCAAACCGTTGGCACCTGCGTAGAGCGTGGGGAAATAGGGAGCCAAGCGGCGAGCCACATAGTTGGCATTGAGGATGGCCATCTGGGAGGCGCGCTTCAGGCCCTCATGCCCCATCATGGCAAGGTACATCCATGTGATGGGATTGAGAGCGGCAGAGCCGTACTCAGCAGAGGAGACAGCACCCTGCGTGCGGCCATCGCCCTCCACCACATGCCCGGGCAGGTAGGGAGTGAGATGCTTGGCACAGCAGATGGGGCCCACACCGGGGCCACCGCCGCCGTGAGGCATGGCAAATGTCTTGTGCAGGTTGAGGTGGCACACATCGGCACCGATGGTGCCGGGGTTGGTGAGACCGCACTGGGCGTTCATGTTGGCGCCATCCATGTACACCTGGCCACCGTTTTCGTGCACGATACGGCAGAGCTCGGCAATCGTGGGCTCGTACACACCGTGGGTGGAGGGGTAGGTGACCATGAGCGCAGCGAGG
The DNA here is from genome assembly GCA_017398355.1 of Akkermansia sp. Classification (GTDB taxonomy): domain Bacteria; phylum Verrucomicrobiota; class Verrucomicrobiia; order Verrucomicrobiales; family Akkermansiaceae; genus Akkermansia. The sequence continues at coordinate 45,523 of JAFQGD010000041.1, forward strand.
TTATCGCGGTGCGCCTCAGCCTGGGCCTTGAGGTCGGCGGGGTCGATATTGCCGGCCTCATCGCACTTCACGGGTACCACCTTGAACCCGGCCATCGCAGAGGAAGCGGGGTTGGTGCCATGGGCAGAGGTGGGGATAAGGCACACATTGCGGTGGCCCTCACCCTGGGCAACCTGGTAGCGATGAATGGTCAGCAGGCCGGCATACTCACCGGCTGCACCGGAGTTGGGCTGCAAGGAGCAGGCATCGAAGCCCGTCACCACGGCCAACCAATTTTCCAGTTGCTTGAGCATCGTACGCATGCCTTGGCATTGCTCCACCGGAGCAAAGGGATGCAACTCCGTGACAGCCTGCCAGGTGATGGGCATCATGATAGCGGCGCAGTTGGCCTTCATGGTGCAGGAGCCGAGCGGAATCATCGCCTCGTTGAGCGCCAAATCCTTGCACTCAAGCGTGTGGATGTAGCGCATCATCTCCGTCTCGGAGTGGAAAGCATTGAAGCAAGTCTGCTCACAGAAAGCACTGGTGCGGGTGTAGGCTGCATCCCACACAGGAGCTGCGGGCACACTCACGGTTGTAGCACCGAATACGGTAGCCAAAGCGGCTACATCTGCATCGGTGGTGGTTTCATCGAAGGAGACAGACACCACGTCCTCGGCCACGCGACGGATGTTGTAGCCGGCACTCAGGGCTGCAGCCACCAAATCAGCAGCCTTGCCAGGAGCCTGTACGGCCACGGTGTCAAAGTAATTGGCTGCCACCGTCATGTAACCTGCACCCTGCACAGCAGCAGCAAAGCCGGCGGCCAAGCGGTGAATGGTAGTGGCGGTATCCTTGAGACCCTGCGGGCCCTGATACATGGCGTAGAAGGTAGCCAACAGGGCAGTGAGTACCTGAGCGGTGCAGATGTTGGAGGTGGCTTTTTCGCGGCGGATGTGCTGCTCGCGTGTCTGCAAAGCCAAGCGGTAGGCGGGTTTGCCGGCCTTATCCACGGAAAGGCCGATGAAGCGGCCGGGCAGCTTGCGCTTGAGTGCATCTGTGCAGGCCATGTAGGCAGCGGCGGGGCCACCGTAGCCCATGGGGATACCGAAACGCTGCGTGGTGCCCACGCACACGTCCGCACCAAAGGTACCGGGTTCGCGCAGCACCGTCAGCGCCAGCAAATCGGCCGCTACGCAGCACAGCACCTTGGCGGCATGGCACTTCTCAAAGAAAGCGGAGTAATCCTCCACTGCGCCCACATTGTCGGGGTACTGCACGAGCACACCGGCCAAGCCCTGCACCGCGGCGGGGTCAAAGCTCTTCCAATCGCCCACAATCAGATTCACCCCCGTGGTCTCGCAACGGGTCTTGATAACATCAATCGTCTGCGGGAAGCAGCTATCCGCCACAAAGAATGTGTTGCTGCGGGACTTGGAGCTGATGCACAGATTCACAGCCTCCGCAGCAGCGGTGCCTTCATCCAGCATAGAAGCATTGGCCACAGGTAACCCGGTGAGGGAGGAAATCATCGTCTGGAAGTTCATGAGCATCTCCAAACGCCCCTGTGCAATCTCCGGCTGGTAGGGGGTATATGCCGTGTACCAACTGGGGTTCTCATACACATTGCGCTGAATCACTGCCGGCATGTATGTGCCGTAGTAACCTTGGCCGATGACGCTGTGGGCAGGCTTGTTGGCAGCCAGCACCTGCTGCAGGGCAGCCAAGGCCTCCTGCTCAGCCATGGGGGCGGGCAAATCCAGCGGTGCCTTCAAACGAATGTCTGCCGGAACAATGGCTTCCGTCATCGCATCCAGAGATTCAAAACCTATCTCTTTCAACATGGCAGCCACTTCTGCCTCTGTCGGCCCGATGTGGCGCGGCACAAATGAAGTTTGCGTAGTAATCATAATCAAAATGGGGAAAAGACGACGAGGTGTGAAGCTGATACAGCTCCACACCTCGCCCAAGGGTCAATTTTTATTTGCAGAATTCCTCGTAAGCAGCGGCATCCATCAGGCCGTCCAGCTCACCGGGCTCGCTAAGCTTGATCTTGCAGATCCAGCCCTCGCCGCAAGCATCGGAGTTCACGGTGCCGGGCTCGGCATCCAGAGCCTCGTTCACCTCTACGATTTCACCGGAAACAGGGGTGTACACCTCAGAAGCAGCCTTCACGGACTCCACTGCGGCGATGCTGTCGCCGGCAGCGTAGGTGTTACCAACCTCGGGGAGGTCGACGTATACAACATCACCCAATTCGGACTGGGCGAAATCAGAGATACCGAGCGTTACCACGCCATCTACGGCGGGGCTTACCCATTCATGCTCGGAGGAATACTTGTAATCAGCAGGGATTGTGCTCATTGTAATGTGTTTTTTAGGGGGTTACTTCTTGAGGAAGGGTTTCTTAATAATGGTGGCAGGCACGGCCTTACCGCGGACAATTACGTTCACATCCGTACCAATCTTGCCCAGGGCAGCCGGCACATAAGCCATAGCAATACCCTTGCCCAGAGAGGGGGAGAGAACGCCGCTGCAAAGCTCGCCCAAGGGCGTGCCGTCCGGCAGCTGTACTTCGTAGCCGTGGCGGGGGGGCGCACCCTTGCCCTTGTACTCAATGGCCACAAGAGCGGTGGGGCGGCCGTTGGCCTTCTGCTCGCGCAGAACGTCTACGCCGATAAAGTCTTTCGTCAAATCGCAGCACCAAGAGAGGCCTGCTTCCAAGGGGGTCTTTTCGGGGGAAAGGTCGGAGCCGTTGAGGGAGTAGCACATTTCCAAGCGCAGGCTATCGCGAGCGCCCAAACCGCAGGGTTTGGCACCGCAGGCAATGGCCTTCTCCATCCACTTCACGCCCTGTTCGGCGGGGCAGAAGAACTCAAAACCGTTCTCGCCGGTGTAGCCGGTGCGGCAAATCACCAAGTCATCCCCCTCAGCAGAGAACATCAGGATGCCGTTGCGCACGGGCAATTCCACACCGGGGCACATGGAGGCAAACACTTCCTCGCAGGTCGGGCCTTGGATAGCCAAGCCTACGTAGGCATCGCTCTTGTTCACCAGGTTGATACCCTCTGGCTTGTGCGCGGTGAGCCAAGCAAAGTCTTCATCAATCATGGAGGCATTCACCACTACAAAGTAGTCATCCTCCGCCAAGCGGTAGATGATGAGGTCATCAATCACGCCACCCTTTTCATTGAGCATGATGGAATACTGGCCCATACCGTCCACAAGCTTATTCAGATTGTTGGTGAACATCTTGTTGAGCCACTCTGTAGTCCCTGCACCATTGACCAGGAATTGGCCCATGTGGGAGATATCAAACACTCCGCAAGCCGTGCGCACGGTGTTGTGCTCATCTATAATGCCCGTGTACTGCACAGGCATGTTCCACCCGGCAAAGGGTACCATCTTGGCGCCGAGCGCCACGTGCTTTTTGCACAGCGGCGTGCTCTTGATTGTATCAGAATTCATGCGGGCGCATTATACGCGCACTATGCTCAATGTCAAGCTTAGAGAAAAAGTATTTTTCAGAGAATCGGCCACATGCCCGGGGCACGCTGAATTTTGAGCAAGTGTCAGCGGGAAGCAAAGCGGCGGGCAAGCTCCACATAGCCGAGGGCGTGGCGATAATTGGCATCTGCCGTATCGGGTGGCAGTTGCTTCACCACCTTGGCAGGAGAGCCCAGTACCAAACTGTGTGGCGGGATGATGGTATTTTTGGTCACCAGCGCATGCGCCCCTACAATGGAACCATGGCCCACCACTGCACCATCCAGCACAATAGCCCCCATACCAATGAGGCATTTATCCTCCACCGTGCAGGCATGCAGGGTCACGCTATGTCCCACCGTCACGTATTCCCCCAGATGACACCCCAGCTCATAATCTACATGTAGGCAGCAATTATCCTGCACATTGCTACCCTTCCCGATACTGATGGCAGCCACATCCCCGCGAATCGTTGTGTTGTACCACACAGAAGCGTCCTCCGCCACCCGCACCTGCCCGATAATATCTGCACTAGCCGCAATAAATGCCGCAGCATCCACCTGCGGGGTTACGCCATCAAAACTCTCTATTGCCATGCCCGCAGTATACAAAATCCCCCCTCCGTGGTCAAGAATCAACACTCCGAACAAGAGACGTTGTTGAGGTTGCCGCAAAAAATGCTCCCTTACCTCACACCCGGAGGCAACGACAGATGTGCTGAGCTTGCTTGCATTGACCGGCCTAGCTATTCTCTGCCACCTCAAGTAAATATCGTTTAAATATATAGCAAAAGCGGGGTTCCCGCATCTTGTCCATAGCTGTCCAAAATAGGATAGCTGTAAAAAAGGGAGGCTGCATTATCAAGACGTTACAAGTACCTTTATCCAGTTTTGGCAAATAGATCCCCCTGGTGCGAATCAGGGGGCTTTGCACATACGCTCTTATAGGGATTG
>JAFQGD010000042.1 GCA_017398355.1 Akkermansia sp.
AGCAAGCGCAGATGCACCCACCCATTTTCTTGCGCGACAGCGCCAATTTTTTCAATGTGAAATTTGAAATATGAATTTCGCAATTTAAATTCAAGCACTAGCAGCTATTTAAGTCAGATCTCGCCTAATGCGTTTGCCCTGACCCATTGCAAGGCCATATGCATGAAAAATACATACTGGAGTGATGTCTAATAGCCTCCGGCGGAGCTCATACTGCCCTACCCGGATGGGGAAATAACCGGGAAGGCTCACATACAAATAACCCTAGCGAAAAATACAAGGCAAATCCTCTTTATCTGCCGTCATTTTTTTATAGATGGTATCCTGAGGGTGATAAAACCTTCCTTGCAAATCATTTCTTATGTTTTTTTGTTCAACGGGAAAGCCTTTCAACGCACAATCAATAAAACTTGAATGCTCAAACGCACGAAGACAACTCAACAATGAACACAGCAACAACAATCCCATCACGCATTGGACTCTGCGCTGCCCCACATACAAAACCAAATAGTATACAACGTAAAAACTATACAAAACAGTAAACTTGTATAACCATTCATTCACTCCATTGGTCTCGCCATACCATAGGGTTATGATGATGATGCTCAACACCGCCCACATGAGCATAATAGTGCGCCGCGTGCTCCACCACACCAATAAGGGTGGAATAACCGCTAAAATCATGCCCAAAACGTAAATAAGCCAAGAGAATTTGGTAGGCGCATATGGTGCATTCAAGGTAAAAGCCCACCAACAGCTCCCGCCGGACGAGTAATACAAAAGGGTAGTCAGCGTGATGGCAACCCCAACATAAACTTCAGGCAACTTCAGGAGTACGGTGATTTTTTTCCAACTGCCTATGTCCTTGATGATATTGAATAAAACAAGCGGGAATACAACGCTCGCTAAAATAGGATGCAAGCAGGCAAACAGGGCACTGACCGTGATGTATATGCCCAATGGGAGCTTTCTTCGGTTGTGAGCGTCAGGAACAATCCTGCTGTGATAAAATAATGATACGTGTTTGTCCATTGGGTGGCAGCAGACGGCAATCGAAAATGAGCACCCATCACAGCATCGATGTGAAAAATAACATTCAATGCATCATCTACCATACCGGCAAGTGGCACAAAAAGCCCCATCCCTACCACAATTGGAACAGCCAACCACGTCTGCAACCACATGATAACCCATAAAATCACAGGCAACATCAAATAGCTTTCTGTAGCTAATATGATTGCTGATTTGAACCCGAAAGATTTACTCATAACGCACACTTAAGCTAACACACAACATGAAGAAAGTACGGCAACGCATCACCAGCATAATGCGGGCTGCCGGGGCACGCTCCACCTACAGCCCTATAAACGCAAATGATGCCCCCACTTCACATTCCACAAAAAATCATTCATTTGTCGCTTGACATCGGCAAAAAAGCAGGAGTATGATGCGGATAAGATGATATTTACCTTGGTTATAGGCATGGTGCTGGCTTTGGCGTTGGGGATGCTGGCACAGCGGTTGAAGTTATCGCCCTTGGTGGGCTACTTGGTAGCGGGCATGCTGGCGGCGCAGCCGTGGTGGGGGCAGCCGGTGGATGCGCATGTGGTGGAGGATTTTTCGCACATCGGCGTGGTATTGCTGTTGTTTGGCGTGGGCTTGCAATTTCACATCAAAGATTTGCTGGCCGTGCAGAGGGTAGCAGTGCCGGGGGCTTTGGTGTGCATGCTCACGGTATCACTGCTGGGCATGGTGGCCTTTCACTACTTGGGGGGGGACCACGTGGCGTGGGTAAATAGTCTCATGTTCGGGCTGTGCGTGTGCGTAAGCAGCACGGTGGTGCTCACCCGCGTGCTGAGCGATAACCGCATTTTGCAATCGCCGGCGGGGCACACAGCGCTGGGCTGGCTGGTGGTGGAGGATATGTTCACCATCATCTTGCTGGTGCTGCTGCCTGCGCTGTTTGGCGGGCAGGAGCTGGGGCCTGCGCTGGGGTGGATGGCGCTCAAACTGACACTGCTTGTCATCTGCGTGGCCTATTTGGGGCGCAAGGTGATTTCCAAGATTCTCACCTACATATCGCGGCATTGTTCGGATGAGCTGTTCACACTGGCGGTGCTGGTGTGCGCCTTGGGCATTGCGGTGTTGTCGGCCAAGGTGTTCAATGCCTCCATGGAGTTTGGGGCTTTCTTATCCGGCATGGTGGTGGGGCAGAGCAAGTTTGCCAGCCGCGCCGCCAGCGATGCCATGCCCATGCGAGATGCCTTTGCGGTGCTTTTCTTTGTATCGGTGGGCATGGGGTTCGATGCCATCGGGCTGCTGGAGCATTGGCCTCTGGCCTTGGCCACGCTGGCCATCTGTATGCTGGGCAAGCCGCTGGCCGCTATGCTGATGGTGCGCATCATGGGCAAACCCATGCGTCTGAGCATGCTGGTGGGTGGCTCTCTCTCCCAAATTGGCGAGTTCTCCTTCATTTTGGCTACCCTAGTGGCCGGCACCTACAAGTTGCTGCCCATGGAAGCGGTGAATGTCATCACCGGTGTGGCTATTATCTCCATCACCCTCAATGCAGCGCTCTACCGCTTTGTACCCCGCGCCATCAATGCCCTTGAGGAACGCGGCGTGGGCCTGAATCCTGCTACCTTGGCTGCCGAACTCCCGCCCACGGAGGACCGCCACCGCATCATCATGGTAGGCTATGGCCCCTGCGGCGAGCTGCTGGAGCGCACGCTCACCCGCTTTGATATGGATGTGGTGGTGCTGGAGATGAATGTGGACACCGTAACCCGCCTCCAAGCGGCGGGAATTCGCGCGCTGCATGGCGATGCTTCCAACCGCACCATTCTGCGCTTGGCGGGTTGCGAAAAGGCGCGCGCCATCGCCATCACCTCCTCGGCCGCCCCCTCGGCAGCCATTGCCGCCGCCGCTCACAGCCTGAATTCTGATATCCGTGTCATTGCCCACACCAACTACATCCGCAATGCGCAAACGCTCATCAATGCCGGTGCCACAGCCGTGTTCTCCGGCGAAGCCGAGGTGGCGCTGGCCATGACCAGCCATGTGCTCCGCAATCTGGGCGCCACGGAAGAACAAATTGCCCGAGAACGCCGCGCCAACCGCAAAGAGCTCTTTGATAAGGCTGCGGCAGCCGCTCAAAAGAACAGCAAATAAACCCGCCTCGCCCCCCAAAAACATCTCGACTCGTTGAGATTCAATACTTACATCAGCATATTAAAGTATGTTTTAAGAACTTGCATGCAATTTCACGAAGTATACTTCAATATAGAAAAACCCAAGCAGGATTGCGCGCTGAATATAAGCGGTTAGCGCATCTTCGCCTTGTCGTAAAAGCGGAGCAGCCCAAGCCCCGCCCTCCCGCCTTGACATCATAAACCATTCACAATACAACATCATTACTTATCATTAAAGTATATTTTAAGAATTTGTACGCAATTTCTCAAAGTATATTTTAATGTTTGCTTGACATTTTGATAATCAGCACTATAATTCACCTTGAAAGCGCGCAAGGAGACAAAACATGCTGGAAAACATACAAATACACCAACTACTGACCCAGTACAACCCATGGTGGAACAACGGCGGACACGTGGAAGAGGTGCCGCAGGTCTACAGACGCGCATACAATGAGACTCTGCAAACGCTGAATCACCGTGAGATAAGGCGTTTTGTCATCCTCACGGGAGCCAGGCGAGTGGGAAAAACAACCATCATGAAGCAGGTCATTGACCGCCTGCTGACAGAAGGTGTGCCACCCCAACATATTTTGTACCTCTCCTTTGATAACCCCATGCTCAAGCTGCTGGGGTTTCGGCGGGTCATCGAAGCCTATGACCAATACATAGCGCCCGGTGAGCAAAAGTACATGTTCCTGGATGAGATACAATACGCCGAAGATTGGAGTTTGTGGCTCAAGACCCTGTACGACACGCGACCGGGTCTGAGAGTGGTCGCCACGGGATCCGCCAGCCCCAGCATTGAAAAAGGCGCATCGGACAGCGGGGTGGGCCGATGGAGAGTCTTGCGCATGCCCACGCTTACCTTCCGCGAGTATTGCGATATTTTGCAGATTCATCCTGCGTGCCGCAACCAACAATTCAGTTTAGAAGAGCTAGCCGGCATGCAGGAGGAGGACTTGCGAGAGTTGATGCAGTCTGCCGGTGATATGCAGGCACACTGGAATCATTACATGGCACAGGGAGGCTTCCCGGAGTTGCTGCGAGTCAGCTCCACAGCGCAGGCTCAAATGGTGCTCCGAGAAGATGTGGTGGACAAAGTGCTCAAGCGGGATGTTCCCTCCCTCTTCGATGTGCGCAACACACTTCAGCTGGAAAAGATATTCCTCTACCTCTGTCTGCACTCCGGCTCCATCATCAACATGGCCGCCATGTGCAGCGCACTGGGGGGTGTCTCTCTGCCTACGCTCCAACGCTACATTGAGTATCTGCGGGATGCCAACCTCATTTACACCTGCCCCAATATCAACAAGAGTGGCAAGAAAGGACTCTCCGCGCAGGAAAAAATCTACGTGGCGGATGTATCCCTGCGCCACGCCACGCTCATGACAGACCCCCGCATGGTCTGCGATTCCGAATTGGGCAGCATGGTAGAGAGTATCGTCTACAAGCACCTCATGTATGCCTACGGCTCGCGCTACCGCTTAGGCTATCTCCGCCTGCCCGGCCGCGATAAACCTGAGGTGGATTTTGCCCTTGCGCACCCCGCCGGGGGAAATCTGCTCTGCGAGGTAAAGTATAAAAACGACTCCTCTATCACGCGCCACGATGCCATAGCCTCCCTCTCTGCTGCACCTGAAACGAAAGCCGCCTTCCTCATCACTCGGCAGCCGGGAGACTATGGTACAGACACCATCCTGCCGCAGGCTAAGCCCATTATTCGCATCCCCGCAGCCACTTTCTGCTACCTTTTACATACAAATACCTATTGATAATCAATACTTCCACCTCCTTATTAAAGTATATTTTAAGAATTTGCAATCAAATTCTCGAAGCATACTTTAATAATAAAGAAAAAAGAAGCAGAATTATTTAAGGGACAAGGGAGAACATGAAGACAAAACAAATCATGTGGGTAATATTCCTGGGAGCGATGGTGCTGGTGGGGCAAAGCCACGCCGATGAGACACTGTGGGCCGCCGGGGTGACACGCGAAAGCGGCTGGAACGATATCGATAAGACCGGCCCCGCCGACAGCGGCTTTTGCTGGGGGATAGCGGCCTCCAATCTCATTGCATGGTGGCAGGAGCAGCACCGCGCAGAAGTACCGCCGGGCACGCCCACGGGGAAGAATATCTGGCAGGTGTTCCGCCAATCATTCAGCAATGAAGGGAGCGACCCCGACCAGGCCATTCGCTGGTGGTTCAGCGGAGAATACACCCCCATGCAACCGGAGAGCAGCGCCCGCATCATCGCGCCCGAGGCGGGTGGCTACTACCGGCAGCATGAGATGGTACGCGGGGGAGATGTGGCCACCTGTCTGCTCTACTGCGGCCGCAGCGACACTGTGACTGCCCGCAGGCTCACCCACGCCCTGCACAGCGGATTCCGCAGTGGCGATGCCTTCTGGATTGGGGTCTACTACTACCGCCCGGATGGCCGGCGCTACACTCACTCCCTCAATGTATGGGGGATAGACTGCCGCACCCAAGAGGACGGCTCGCCCTGCATCCGCGCCATCTACATGACGGATTCCGACGATCGCCGCCGGCACCTGCACCGCATCCCAGTGCGGGAGGAGGCGGGCATGCTCATCTTCGACTGCGCCGCCCACCCGCTCTACGGCCCCATTGGCCGTATCACCATCAACACCTACACCGGCATGCGCCTGAAGCCGCTGCGGTAAGCGGCATTACTCTCCGAGCGGCACCATGTAGGCATGCTTTGGCGCACTCTTGCCGGCAGAAGCGGGAGCATAGGCTCGGTTGACCCAGCGCAGTTGCTCCATGCGGCTCATACCCCCTTGGGATTCCACGAGAATGCCGTTGGGCGCCACACCGGGCAGTGGCTGCAATCCCTGGCCGATGAGCATATCCCCCAGCCACACATAGTAGCCCCGCTGCACGTTGTGCGCCGCATGCCCGGGGTGCCACACGATGCGCAGCAGCTGCGTTTGCGCAGATTGATCCCCGCAGTACAGAGCTGTGTTGCCCCACAGGATGCTGCCCTCGCTCACGCGCAGCTGCCCCCCTTCTTCCCCATGCCCCAGGGTGATGCAAAGCGCCTTGTCTGCTTGCTGCCAGCCCCCTTGGGCGCCATTGCCGAAGGTGGCGAGGCACTCTACACTATACCCCCCCTGCGCGGTGAATGCCCCCGCAGCACATGAGGTGGTTTGCTGCGGGCTCACCACACCCACGGTGGCGGCATCCCAACCTTCCCCGGCAGCCGCGCGGGGCAACCCTGCGGTGCGACCGGCAAGACCCATGGCACGCGCCACATTACCGGCCATGATGAGGGAACCCTGAGCATTGGGGTGCAAACCATCCCGCCCCGGACGGTTGGACATTGAATCCGGCCAGCTGAAGGGGACAGGGTGCGCGGGATCCACCATGCCGGCGTTGGTATCTACAAAGCGAAGTTGCTTAGCGTACTTGGCACCATACACCGCCACCCACTGCTGCAACAGGCCGTTGTATTGCTGCACCGCCAAGTGGCGCTCCGGCTGGTTGTTGTTGTGGTGGCGGCCCCAGCACGGCACAGCCATCACATAATACACATCATCCTTATCGCACATCACATCTGCCACCATGCGCCCCAGGTTGCCCCAATCCTCCCCGGGAATCCAACGGTATGTGCCATGTTCGCATACAACCTGCCCGCCAAGCATGCGCTGCATCTTCGCGGTGAAATCTGCCTCGGTATAGCCGGGGTCGGACAGCAAATCATTCGTGCCCATCAGGCTGCACCACGTGTCGCAGTTGTATGAACCTGCTGCGCTGCGTGTGGAATGCCCACCGTAGTTCACGCCGGTCATGCCGGCATTGGAGCCGGAGATGATATTGTGCGTGCGCCCGGAAGACTGCGCCAAATGCACATTCGGAAAGAGCACGCCACCGTAGCTCTCCCCGGCATCCGGGGTGCTCAGGCGGGTGTAGCCAGGGGTGTAGCCACTGCGCGGCCCCACTATATCAGCCTCTATCCCATTATCCACCAGTGTCTTGAACAGCTGCCAGCGCCAAGTTTGATCATTCACCCCGTGGGTGATGGAATCTCCCATGAACATGACGCGCCGCAAACTCTCCCCGGCCTCTGCCCGCTCGCTGATAAAGGGACGCGTGTAATCTTTCGGTGGCTCGTAGGATGAGGTATCCAAGGTCGATGGGGTGTGCAGACGCACCGCCGTCACGTAGTTCACATTCACCCGGTAACCCTGCACCGCTGTATTGCGAGCGCTCTTGAGTGCCGGGGCGGAGTACAGCACATGCGTTGCCCCCGAGCGGTCGGTCGCCGTCATCGTGACCCCCTCCCGGCTGCTGCCTACCACCCGCACCCGCACCGTGCCATCCTCTGCGGCATATTGCCGCAAAGTATCGTAGGAAACCTGCACGGCGGGCTTCCACACATTCCCCGCCCAATACCCGGTCAGGTATGGCTTGCGCGCGCCTGTGGCACACCCCGTGTCTGCATTGTCTGCTATGCCGTAATCCGCAACATCCGCATCCCAGAGAATCAAGCGGCTACCACTCTTGTAGTCGTTGGAGTTGATGTAGCTGTACAACGAATCCAAATTGATGCTCAGCTCCAACTCGGTGTCGGCGGGCGATTGCACCGCAAAATACCCATGACCATCATAAATAACCCTATTTGGTTCATCGCACCACGCTGTTGATAAATCTCTGTACACAGGAGTTGCATACGCCCCCTGCCCAACGAGCCCCAGCGCTGCCAGTATATAAAACACTCTTTTCATGGCTAATCAGTAGGAATTATCCGCAGCCTAACATATCTCACCCCTTTCCGTCAAGTCTCAAGACAATCCAAGCTTTTTTCCTTTTTGAAAAAATCGGCATTTTTTGGCTTGTTTTCCTGCGCTGTTTTGCTACCATGCGAGTGTATCCCTACCTAACATTAGGATTTATCATCCCTCATCCCCCCACATCCATCTATGAAAAAGACCCTTTTTCTGGCAAGTATCTTGGTCTGTTGCCTTACCTCTGCCTACGGAGAAACAACTTTTGACAACAGCACTACGACAGGAAATACCTATACGACGCTCGATGGTGCATTCTGCAATGAAACGAACAAGGTCACGTACGATGGTCTGGGGACATTCTCTGTGCTGTCTTCCCCCACAACCGAGATTGATGTCACCATCAGCATCAGCGCATTGGATCGCTATCTGGCCTCCAACGATTACACCACCAGCGGATTCGTTACGTGGACATACAACGTCACCCAGAGCCCGACCTCATGGGGGCTCAACGATACGGCCACCGGCATCATCGGCTCATGGAACGGCGGCACCAATGGAACGGAGACAACGTACGAGACGCTCAAGCAATACGCCGTCGGTGACACCCTGACCCTCACCATCACAAACGACCCCAAGAAAGACAGCACCGTAAACGATGGCATTTATGTCTACGCCGGGGAAACGCAGGTTTGGGGATCAGGCAATCTTTTCAATTCATATGCGACACAAACGACTGCATACACAGTCAACACCAACTATGTAACCGCAGTCACCATCAAGACCGCCTCCACACTTGATACCAGTACGTTTGAACCACCCGTCATTCTTGATCCGTTCGTATCCACCCGTACAGATGGCACCAGCGTAGGACGTGTCATGTGCGTAGGCGACTCCATCACCCATGGTATCAAAGATGCAACTTGGCGTTGGCAACTTTTCAAAACATTGGTGGACAATGGTATTGAGCATGAGTTGGAAGGGCCACTGAAGGGATTTGACAACAGAAGCCAGTATGCCTTTAGCAATGACGAAGGCATCACCCACAACAGCCAAACAATCACCTACGGTAACGGGGAATTTAACAACGTACACTTGGCACAATCTTCGGGGCGCGCCCACGAGCTGGTGAATGACAGCAACTCCCGCTACTCCGGGTTCTCTACCGAGGATGCAGCCCGCCAATACAATGCCAATACATATATCATGATGATTGGCACCAACGACTTGCTTTCAGATACAAATAATAATATAGGATGGCAAGCCATTACCCCGGAGCAGTACACAACATACATGCAGAAGCTGCTGGGTGGAGAAGTATCTTACGAGGAATCCACTGATAGTTACTCTTGGAACGGCACGTTGGGTGGTAACATGCTCACAGCGGTGAATGACCTGCTGGTAGAAGATAGCGACAAGCTCTACCTGATGAATATCCCGTGCTGGACGGATCATGCCAACAACACTGCTGCGAAAAACCACCATGCTGTAGAAGAGTACAATCGCTTGTTAGTTCAATGGGTTGATGCCTACAATGAACAGTACAGCACCGGTACCGGTGAAGCCCAAGTCAAATTAGTCAACGTAAACAATGGCCTCATTGATTTGACTGATGATACCCCCTTCAAGGGGCATCGTAACTTCTTCAATGCACCGGGCAGCGATGGTCTGCACCCCAATGAGCAGGGCTCGCTCATTATCGCCGGTAATCTGTCCAAAGCCATGGGCATCGGTGGTCGCACCGCCGGGCTGGCGCGGGCAGATAAGAACACCGCCGACACCACATGGCACTCTGCCTCAGTGGGAATAAATGGCACGGTTAGGCAGACTGCAATCTATCGTCTGGCAGAGAATGCCTTTACAGAAGATGCCGGCTACACGGTGGATTTCCGCGCTGCTTTCGGCAATGGCGCCACAGATGGCTGGTTGGGCGCGGATAACACCCTGAGCATCAGCATTGGCGATGGCGCCAACAGCGGCACGCTCAACCTGAGCGAAGGATACATCATGTGGGGTACAGATGTGCTTTTCTGCGCAGATACATCCGCTCTGGATGAAAATCTGCGCATTGCCTGGCACAATGGCAACAGCACGGACAATGTGCTGGGTGGCTACTACGTATGGCTGGGGGATATGCTCATCGGCCAAGGGCTTGCGGCAGATGCTACCGGCAGCGGGCTCAACGGTATCGCCTTCACCGCTACCGGAGCAAGAGGCAACATCACTGACCTGAGCTGGAGCAACACGGCCTATGCCCCCACCACCACGCTAACCACCAGCACAGAATACGCCTACCAAACACAGCAAGACGCAGGAACTGCTGAAGTGATTCAGAACACTTATCCCTGGAACAACGATACAGAAAGCATCACAACCAGCGGTGTCAATTACGGTAATACGACCCCAACTACCATTACCATTGACAGCACACTTGTTACTTCTGACCAATCAGCATCCACTCATATCATCACAACAGCAGACCCCACCACCGAAACAGAAGCATGGGTGGGCATGGTCAACTGCGAATATGAATCGGATATCCATGTGCAGCATACCGGCAACATCTACGCTACAATCTTCGGCTCGATGAACGCCGGCAATGCAGGCAAACTGGTGCTTGACATTGAGGCAGGCTCAACTATAGGCTCCTCCGGTACATACAATGGCGTTAAGGCAGCCATTGCCGGCTCCTACGGAGGCGGTGATGCGGAGGAATTCAATGTCTATATAAACGGCGGCAGCATTGGCGGCGATGTAGTGGGCGGTTCGGTTAATAACAGTGGCTCTATCGGCGAAGTGAATCTCGTCATCAACGATGGCACCATCGACGCCTCCATCTACGGTGGCTCCAAAGTAAGCGAAGGCAATGTAGGAAAAGCCGCCATTACCATCAATGGTGGTGTAATCACGGGCCATCTTGTTGCGGAAGGCAGCGCCGGAAGTATAGGTGATGTCAACGTCACCATCAATGGCGGCATCATTTGCGGTAATATTGCTAAAGGCAACGGCACACAAAAGGAAGGTTCCACCACGAGCGTAACCATCGTTGGCAACAAGGCTTTCATCGGTGGAAACATCGAGGCTGATACCGTCACCCTGCGAGATGTGAGCGAATCCGGCGCAGCCAACGGCTTTGATAAGTACGCCAACACTATCACGTCCCAAAAAATGGTGCTGGATAATGTGCAAACCGAACTGGTAGCCTCTGTCAGCGTGGAGGAGCTGAGCCTCACCAACGGCACCAACACCAGCATCGTCATGGGTGATACGAGAGTACTGGAAAGCCTGACGCTGGATGCAAACACCACCTTCGGCGCCTTCAAGGCGGCAGATGCCCGCACAGTCGAAACAGGCAGCGAAACCACGCTCACCCTCACCACCCTGACCGTGGGCAAGGGCGCCACGCTCAATGCCAACATCGTGCTGGGTGCCGACTCGACCCTGAGCTTGGAAGGCTGTCTCACCATGGGCAGCACCGTGAGCCTCACCAGCGGCATGACCATTGATCTCTCCGAAGATATGCTGGCACTGATGTACGATGGCAAAGCCATTGACCTCTTCACCAGTGTAGATTCCCTCACCTTGGATGGCAACATTATCAATCCCGACACGGTAACGAATGTAAACTTCACCGTGGATGACAAACTCCAAAACTTCAACATGGGCTACAGCAATGAGGGCGGCACCGTGAGCATTACACTCGTCCCCGAACCCACTACCGCCACCCTCAGCTTGCTGGCTCTGGCAGCGCTTGCTGCACGTCGCCGCCGCAAGTAAATCTTGCATAGCCAAAATTTGGCGGGCAGAAAGCCCGAGGAAATTTAAGCCCGGAGGGCGAGACTATCCATAGCCCGGAGCGCAAGCTTCGGGCTATGTGAAGTTTTACCCGGCCGGCGTAGGGCTCAAATGTTGTTGATGTATCTATCGCTAACAAAATCTTTGGGGTACGTATGATTTTTTGCATACTGCCCCATTTTCAGCTTGAGGAACGAGGGGAATAGATGGTAGACTTAGGAACGGGTTGCTATGTTGCGTTTCATTCACATCATCATTCTCATGCTCGGACTGCTGGTATGCAGTCTGAGCGGCATGGCGCAAGCCGCCGGCAAATGGAACATCTACCGCATTGATGGTGTGGACTATGTGAAGCTCAACGATGTGTGGAAATATTACAATTTCAAGCCTAAACAAGGGAGAAGCGGTTTTATATCATACGGCGCAAAAGACATGATAGTATCGGTAAAACCTTCTCGCCAAGATTTCTACGTCAACAATTACCGCTACATTCTTTCTTACCCGGTGCGCACCACGGGGGATCAGCTGATGATTTCTACTATAGATGTAAAAAAATTGGTAGACCCCGTACTGCGACCCAACAAATCAACCAAGAAAGAAGCCATTGGCACCGTGGTAATAGACCCGGGGCATGGTGGGCACGATGCCGGCGCCGTGAGCCCGTATGCCCGGGAAAAGGACTGCAATCTTGCCGTGGGGCTCAAACTCAAGAAACTGCTTGAAGTAAAAGGATTCAAGGTAGTCATGACACGTAGCGGCGACTATTTCCTGACACTACGGCAGCGTGTGGAAATAGCCAACCGCACACCCAACAGCATCTTTGTGAGCATTCACCACAACTCCGGGCGCCGCGCCGCAGCCGGCATCGAAACATTTACCTTGGCACCGCAAGGCACGACCTCCCCCTTTGCCAAAACGCGCCGTTTTGCAGAACTGGAAGGCAACAATCAAGATAGAGAAAACATCGCCTTGGCCACCGCCATACACAGCAGGTGCATCAAATCCACCAAGGCCATAGACCGCGGAATTCAGCGAGCTCGTTTTTCCGTACTGTGTACCATTGAGCGCCCCGCAATTTTGTTTGAAGGCGGTTTTGTATCCAACCCGGAAGAAGGCCGCAAGATATCATCCGCATCATACCAAAACACATTGGCTCAGAGCATTTGTGAGGGAATCGTTAACTACAACGATGTCATTAGCGGCGGGTTGCGTCGCACCAATAAGACCGGCTCTCCAAGGAAGGGTAGCAACAGCATCCGTATCAACGGCAGCAACACGTACCGCGGCACCACCCGCCTATAAACCATTCACGCCATGATACTGTCGCGCCGTATTTTCTTCCTTTTCTTGCTGCTGGGGGGTCTTCCAGCCGGCATTCTTCCTGCGGTGGCAAATGCCACAGCGTGGGTCTCTACAGAAGTAAACGGCGTGTCGTATCTGCCATTAGAAAACTTGCGCAGCTTTTACAAATTCACCCCCTTACAGCGTTCTGCACGCAGCAAGGCATTGGCCATCATCGGCAATAAAGATGTGCGTTTGGAGTTTGGGCCGGGCTTGCGAGAGCTCAATATCGGCGGGACGCGTTGCACCCTCACGCATCCCGTGCAAAGTGATGCAAAGGGGGATTACCTCATTTCCCGCACGGACATGGTGAAGCTCATAGACCCCATCCTGCGACCCACCTACATTCAAGGGCGGCAAGTAGTGCGCACCATCATATTGGATCCCGGCCACGGCGGGCATGATGTGGGGGTGCAAACGCCATGGATACGCGAGGCTGATTGCACCCAGCTGGTAGCAGCCAAGCTGCGGGATGAACTGGCACGACGCCTGCCGAATGTCAAGATTCTCTTCACGCACGAAAAAAACCAGCCCCGCTCCGAACAACAGCGTATCGATATACTCAGCGGTGTGGAAGCACCCATCTTCATCAGCCTGCACCTCAACAGCGGCCGCAGCGATGTTCAGGGCGTTGAAACCTATACTGCGGCTCCCGCAGCCCCGGGCGAAAAACCCCGCCCGGGCAATGTGTACGACACGGCCAACACCGCCTTGGCCTACGCCATCCAAACAGCCCTTATCAACGGAACGGAGGCAAAAGACGGAGGCTGCCGCCGCGCACGCTACAGCCTACTCAACTCGCTCAATTGCCCCTCTGTCTCAGTCGAACTTGGCTATGCTACCCATGAGGAGGAAGCCAAGAAACTGGCCACAGCAGAATACCAGACCAAACTGGCGCAAGCCTTGGCAGAGGGTATATGCAACTATGCACGCATGGCTGACCCCGCCACTAAATTAGCCTTTATAGAGCCCCCCCAGGTGGAAGAACCACCCACCCCGGTGAAGGCGGACTTGCCTGCCGCTAAAGCGCCCAACGCAAAAAAAGCAACCAAGCGCACCAAGGCAACATCTACACGCTCCACTCGCAAAAGCACCACTAAAGGCAAAAAAGGGACACAGCGCAGCAGCAAGAAACGCCGCCGCTGATGAGCCCCGGCGAGCATGAAAACGGCGGGGGGCACAGCCATTGCACCACCCGCCTTTTTTGAAATCATCCGGCATGCGAATACTCTTATACGGCTTCTGTGGTAGCATTGGGGGCTGCCAATTTTGCGCGTGTTTCTTTGCGGGCAGTAAACACCTGCTCCTCTGTGGCACCCAAGCGGCGAAGCAAGCCTGCCACCATACTCAAAGCCACCTCTTCTTCACCTGAGTAAACATCTGCTGATTTGTGGAGGCGAAGCTGGCGAGCGTTGCGCATGTATGTTGTATACGCCATCACCGCAATCTTGGGGTTGAGGCTGCGGGCTGCTTCAAAAATCTCTTTAGCCGGGGCCGCCGATGAGGTCACGATAATAGCGTAGGCTCCTTCCACCCCGGCTGCTGTCAGGATGGAGCGGAGGCGCGCATCACCATGCAACACGCGCATTCCCTCTTTTTGGAGGCGGGTTACGGTGTCTATGTTCATTTCCAACACCACGACATCCAGATTATAGTGGGCAAGAATTTCCGTCATAAGTTCGCCACACGGGCCGTGGCCCACCACAATGACGCGGTCGCGTTCTTCTGTGGGGGGCGGAATATCTTTCGCTCCCTTATTGCGAGAAACACCAATTCCACGGTCTTCCATGATGCGGATAAGCGGCGGTACATAGCGAAAAAGAGCCGCATTGATGGTAATGGTCACAATGGCCACACCGGTAATGATATTCACGGCACTTTGCGGCAGCAAGCCAAAGCGCTCCCCTGCCACCATGGCTGCCAAGATGAATGAAAACTCACCAATCTGGGAGAGGGAAGTGCCCACTACCACACCCAAACTACCGGGACGCCGCAAGAGGCGAATGACAACATACGCGCTGATGGGTTTCCACAGCAAAGTAAGTGCCAAGGTGCCGAGGGCAAGCTGCCAGTGCTCTAGCAAGCCCATAAAGTTAAATCCCATACCCACGGATACAAAGAAAAGGACGGCGAAAGCATCTCGCATGGGCAAGGCATCTGCCGCAGCGCGGCTGGCAAACTTGCTCTGTCCCACCACCATGCCGGAGAGGAAAGCACCAAACACCATACTGGCGTTGAACACCTCTGCCGAAAGAACAGCCACCCCCAGCGCTATCGTCAGCACAGAAAGGGTGAAAAGCTCATTGGAGTTGTTGCGCGCCACAAAGGTAAGAATCTTAGATATGAGGTATTTACCCACAAAAGCAATGCAAAATACCATCAACGCGAGCTTCCAGGTCATGCCCCACAGGGCAGACCACAAATCTTCTGTGCTGAAAATAGCTTTGCCCCCCCCTTCCGGCAGCACAAACACAGCCGGTAACAGCACAAGCAACACGATGGTGAAAATATCTTCCATCACCAGCCAGCCCACTGCCGTATGGCCGGAGGGGGTGTGCAACAGGCGGCTATCCTCCAGCACACGGGTAAGCACCACGGTGCTGCTCACGCAGACACACATACCAAAAAGCAGGGCGGCCACCCAATCTGCCCCCGGCACCAAGGCATGATACACCAATGCGCCACTGCCTGTCCACAGCGTCATACACATCAGCGAGCCCGGCACCGCTACCTTGCGCACTGCCCGCAAATCTTTGAAGTGAAAGTGCAGCCCCACGCCGAACAACAGCAATACCTCGCCAATGCTCGCGAACTCATGCATAATTTCGTGCGGATCCGCGCTAATACCCCACCAAGGCTGTGCGGCTAATATGCCGGCCAGCAGGTAACCAACCAAGGGGGAAAGTTTGATGCGCTGGGCAATCATGCCCAACACCAACGATAGGACAAGAGCTATTGCAAGTGTATAAATCATACCAATACGCGTGCCCAGATGACTTTAAGATAACGCCCTTCAGGATAAGTGGAAAGGAAAGGATGGTCCCAACCGGGGCCGGTCATTTCCATGATTTGCAATCGGCGGCCCAGACGCTGAGCTGCCTTGATAACAACTTTTTCAAACTCTGCCGGGGAAACCAATCCGGAGCAGGAACAGGTCACAAAAATACCGCCCCGGCGCACGCACTGTAGGCCAAGCATATTGAGGTCGTTGTACTTCTTGAGTCCTTCTTCCTTGGCCTCATCTCGTCCCAGTACGAACTTGGGCGGGTCCAGCAGCACCACATCGAACAACTTACCGTTGCGCACCATCTGGCGGGCATACACAAAGGCATCTGCATGCACAAAATCTATGCGCAGCGGCCCTTGGGCTGCATTGATGTTGGCATTGCGTTTGGCCATGGCTATTGCTTTTTCATCCAAATCCACCGCCGTCACAGACTCTGCACCGCCAAAACGCTTGGCCATGATGGAGAAACCACCGGAATAGCAGCATAAATCCAGCAGGCTCTTGCCCTGCACCAAGCGGGAAAGTTTGAGGCGGTTTTCGCGCTGGTCGCAGAAGAAGCCTGTCTTGTGTCCCTCTGCAAAATCCACCTCATAGTTGGTGCCATGCTCCACAATGCGCACACGGCGCACAGGCTCGCAAGGCGGTACTTGGGTAGTATCAATACCCTCCATGCGGGCAATGCCTTCATCCACCGTCACCACATGGCGGCTCGTGCCACAAAGCTCATGCAGCAAGGGCAACCAACGGGGCAAACGCTGCCACACACCCAGCGTGGTCACCTCCAGGCTCAGCACGTCATGGTAGCGGTCTACAATCAGTCCGCCCAAGCCATCCGAATCCCCATGCACCACGCGGTAAGCGTTGGTCACCTCATCCAAGCGGCAATCCTCGCGCCGCCAAGCTACAGCCCGACGCAAGGCTTCCTCCAAATCTGCCTCCTGCAACACCTCACCCCCATGGCGCAGCATGCGCAATGGTGTGCGGCTTTGCGGATTCCAAAAACCACCGCCAAAAAGCTCGCCGTTTTTATCGTACACATTGATAAGCCCCCCTTTCACCGCATCCGGGCTCACAGCGCCCAGCATGCGCGGGAAAACAGCCGGATTGTAGGTGAAATACTTGAGCTGCACCCAAGGACGCACCCAATTTTCGCTACCTTCAGGCATTTCAACTGTGGCATTTTGGCGCACAGGGCGCGGATTTCCACCAGCCGGGCGGGGTTTCTTATCACGGTATTTCGGCTTACGGCCGGGCTCTTTATCGTACCAATCGTTCACGTGTTCATTGTACACGCGCACGCGCATAGTGTCAACCACGTATCCTGTTCAGGGTTCCAATCAGTCTTTCCTTGCGCGGGATGAAAGGGCCCAAGCCGCTCATCAGGCAGAAGGAAGGCCGGCATTCATATTACAATGCCTCGTACAGGCAGAAGGGGGCATAATCCGCCGTGGGGGGATATGGCGGAAAATCCGGGGGCAAGAGCTTCTGCAAACGGTATGCCACGCCACTTTCAGCTATAAGTTTTTCCGTAGCGGGAGCGGAGTCTCTCGTGCAGACAAGGTAGCGGGGTTTCACTGTGCGGAGGCAATGCAGCATTTCTTCCTTGTGGCGAAGGCGGCCCTGCGGTGTCATCTGTGGCACAAAATGACAAATGGGGGGGTGAGCTCCGGCCAAGCGGTACACATTCAGGCAAGCTTCGGCATCCGTACACAGGAATGTATTTCCCTGCACACGCTCTGCCAAAGCAGCTGTGGCCATGCGGCTCTCTTGCAAGCCCTTTTCCGGCTTGTAAACATCGACATAACGAGGCAAGAGCACTGCAACCGCTACCACAAGCAGGGGCAGCAGCATGCAAGCACCTTCAATCATGCGCAGCAACCGCCCCCATATCCCCAAACGCCGCAACAGCAGAAGCCAGAATAGCAAGCTCAACACATAATAGGGGAAAAAAGAGAAAAAATAGTGCAGGAAATGATGCTCCCCCCCAAAAATAGCGATTGCCCCCAGCAAAAAACAAGTGGCGAATACTCCATAATAGGCCTTGGTGTAGCGCAATTTTACTACAAGGGGCAAAATCAGCCAAGGCAACACGAGGGGCAACGCAAGCAAGGCATTCAAGCCTAGGGGGAGCGCCATATACAAATGGTCCGGCACCACCTGCGCCAGCAAACGCCAACCTTGCTGCACCAAGGCAGATGCCGCCGGCCCTACACTACCGTATTGCACAGCGGTATGAACGTATTCTTGCCAACACGCAGCCAATATACCGGCAGAACTCATGTACGCCACCATCGGCAGCATGATGGTGGCAAAGCCGGCTGCCATCTGCCCCAAGCGCTGTATCCACCCGCTGCCATGCAACATATACACCCCAATGGGTACCCAAAATACCACCAAATTGAACTTGAGCAGCAGCGCCAATGCCACAAATGCCCCGGTAGCATAAACCGCCCACCCGCTGATAGATTCCCCCCGCACTATCCGCCTCAACACATGATACATGCTTATGTATTGCAGGGTGAGTACCGTCACAGACGGATGAATACTAAAATACAGCGTATAAACAAACATCACCCCACCTACGGCCATAGCAGCCACCCGCCCCACCAACAAAGCCGCGCTCTTGCAGGCATACAGCAGCCCCAATCCAACGACCATAGAGTGCAACACACTTACCCCAAGAAATGAATCCGGCGTGAGCAGGCTCCCCAATCCGCATTGCAAAAAAACCAGTGGCCCTTTCAAATCTGATAACCCAACATAGGGCAACACTCCATCCATCCATCCGCGCCCAATAATGTGGTAGATATTCGCATCATAATCCGGGCGCAAGTGCATGCTCTCACTCAATGCCGTCACGCCGTAGCGAATCACGCAAAAGGCCAACAACGTATAAAACACGTATACCGGCCACCAGGCAGCCTCACACTTTCTCTCCCGCACAAGCCCACCTGCCCTGCATGCAGCGGCCAACGGACACCCGGCGCAATGAGCACACCCGCTCCTCCTGCTGCATTCTTCTGCCATGCACGTATGCTAGCATACTTCACTTCGCCTTGCAACCGAGAATCTATACCAATGGTATTGCCTGAGGAATATGACATAATTGCACACAGATATGCATTTGCGCTTCTTATCCGCCATTCCTCTATCGGTGAATAAGATAAATTTAGCTTGCGAATCAGTCAAAGTATGAGATAATGATTGTAGCCTATGCAAGAGGACACAGATCAGTTTTATAAAGAGCCGACCAAAAAAGAATGGACCGGCTTTTGGACGCTCATCGCAGTTCAGGCACAAAATGCATTCAACGAGAAAGCGGTACAATTTTTATTGATACCGTTGGGGGTATGGTTATGGGGTACAGAAGGGAGTACCTTGGAGTACATGTTGGGTGCCATTTTCGTGATACCGTACATTTTATTCTCACCCTTGGTAGGCTGGCTGGCAGACTGTTTTTGCAAGACCCGCATCATCCAAGTGATGAGCATCGTGCAAATATTGGTCATGGGATGCATGCTTTTCTGCTTCTACCAGCACGACATGCGCGCGGCCATCATATGGTTTGCCATCTTTGCGACACAAGCCACCATACTAAGCCCGGCCAAGAAAGGCTTGGTGAAAGACCTTCTGGGCTCGCGCTACATAGGGTACGGCTCCGGCATCATCGAAATCAGCTTAGTATTCGTCCTACTCTTGGCGCAAATCGGTGTCTGTTTCTGGTACAGTTACCTGCTGGACGGCTATTCCACAGAGCCGGATGGGGTGACAGAAGCCGGTTGGAATGCGGCCATTTTCCCGACTTGGATATTCATCTTCCTGGCCTGCTTAGTGGCGGCAGCATCGTACTTAGTGCCACGGTATCCAACCAAGCAGACACGCAAGTTCAGCTACAGCCTGTTCTATGAACATTTCGTGCAAATGAAATACCTGTGGAAAGAGCGTTTACTGCGACTCAGCGAGCTAGGCATCGCCTATTTCTGGTGTCTGGCCGGCTCTCTGTTCCTCATTCTGATTCAGATAGCCAAGGATATGCAGACGGCTGATCCGAACCTGGATTTCAGTATGCAATGCGGCATCCTGATGGCCTGGCTGGGTGGTGGCGTAGTGTTAGGCGGTGGCATTGCCTCCAGGCTGTGCAAGGGGAAAAATGAATTAGGGCTCATCCCACTGGGTGCTATCGGCATCACCATTTGTACCTTTGTACTGACTATCCTGAGTGTTGATACCATCGCCAGCCACGTATTCCTGGCGCTGACGGGTGCAT
The DNA here is from genome assembly GCA_017398355.1 of Akkermansia sp. GTDB lineage: Bacteria > Verrucomicrobiota > Verrucomicrobiia > Verrucomicrobiales > Akkermansiaceae > Akkermansia. The sequence goes on from JAFQGD010000042.1 coordinate 20,355, forward strand.
TCGGTGCTGCCTATCTGGTACCGCTCAATGCATTCTTGCAAGACAACTGCGACCCCGCCAACCGTGGCAACATCATTGCCGCCGGCAATTTGTTCGATAACCTGATGGGATTGGCAGCTGTGGTGCTCATGTGGCTCATGCATGAGTATGGAGCAGGCCCGCAGCAGCAATTCTTTGTACTCTTCCTGATGAGTGCGTTCATCATGGTCACCTCATTGCGTCTTATCCCGCAGGAATTCATCCGCATGGTGGGTATCTGGCTGCTGAACTTGGTATACCGTCCGCGTATCATCAACGGCGAACGCATCCCGGAACGCGGGGGTGCCCTCATTGTGGCCAACCACGTCACCTTTGGAGATGCTCTTTTCCTCACCATGATTTGCCCGCGCCCGGTGCGTTTCATCGTGTCGGAAGAATTCATGATGAGCCGCCTCCTGGGTTGGGTGCTGGAAATCTTCAACTCCCTTCCCATCTCCAACAAGAACCCTCGCGAAGCCATCACCAAAGCCATTGCAGGACTGGAACAAGGCGACCTCATCTGCATCTTCCCGGAAGGCCAGCTCACGCGCACCGGGGCTCTCACCCCCATGCGCCGCGGTATGGAAATGATAGCCCGCCGTGCCCATGTACCCATCATTCCCGTCTACATGGACGGCCTTTGGGGAAGTATTCTTTCCTTCGCGCGCAATCGCTTCTTTAGCAAGTATCCCCGCCAAGTGCCGTATCACTTTACAGTAGCTGTGGGTGAAGCGATGAACCCTGATACATTCACCAGCAAGCAGGTGATGCGCACCTTCCGCCGCTTGTCGGCCAAGTGCTTGGAGGCAAGTGATGCCGGCAGCCGCGATGCACTCGTGCGCGAACTGGAAAAATATGGCGACAAACCATTGGTTCATTGCTCAGAGGGTGTGCTGACCGGCTTTCAGGTAGCGGCGGCACTCATCAGCCGCCAAACTCCGAATCAATACCCCGAATTGCTGCGTAAATGGCTACAGCTTCTCATCAGCGGGACGGAGGATTTGGCCTCCCTGCACCGATACTGGATGAACACCTCGCAAGTACGCCGTCTCAATGGCCTCAAAGAGCGCCAACGCCATCCCCTCCTTACCACAGTGGGACACGGAGAGCCTTTCGAATTGGTCATTGCTGTGCTCTGGCCCATCCTCACCCGCACTCCGGTTCACCTCATAGAAGACACGGAAAAGATAGGGGACTGCATATCACAAATTGCCGGTGGGGCACACATGCGCCGACTCCTGCTCCATGCCATTCCCGAGCGGCAAGTTCCGTTCTACGATTTTAGCGGCGGGCCGGATTTTGATGGGAGCAACACGCGCAGGCGATCCTGTTTGGTGACAAATGATGGAATCATCATCTCTATGGGTACATGGCGAAGTGTCTTCAAAATCAACGACGGGACAATTCAGTTGGGCAACCGCCCGCGTACACGCGGGTTGCTGCTTCCCTGCTTCTGCGTAGAAGAAACAGAAGATGGAGATACGACCACAACTACCATCACCGGTCCCAGCTTGAGCAAACCTTACACCCTGCCCGAAAAACTCTATCTGGATGAAAGCGGCTTCTTAGCTCAGCTTTCCTGATGTACCACTCCATCATGACAGGGCAGCCTGCCAACAGCCGAGCAAAGCAATGGCTCGTATGGCTTTGCACATGTACCGCAGCGTTGGGGCTGGGTGGCTCTGCTTGGCTCATTGCCACCGATGGGGTGGGGGTGCTGGGTGTCAACAACGCCATCCCATGGGGTTGGGATATTGTCTCCTTTGTTTTTTGGATAGGCTTGGGGCACGCCGGCACGCTCATATCCGCCATTCTGTTGCTAAGCCGGCAAAAGTGGCGCGGAGCTATTGCCCGCCATGCCGAGCTGCTAACCCTCTGCGCTATCATCACAGCCTCCGTGTTTCCCTTGGTGCATGTAGGGCGAGCGTGGATGCTGTGGCAGCTATCCCCCTTGCCCGTAGCAAGCGGGGTATGGCCCAATTTGGCCTCTGCCCTGCTGTGGGATGCCATTGCCATTGGTTCCTATTTTGTGCTATCCCTGCTATTCTGGCTCATTGGGATGCGGGGGGAGCAGGCAGACATGCGCCCCCTGCAGCCCACGTGGGGGAAAATATGCATGGGCTTGGCCACCGTGCTCACGGTACTCGTTGTCACAGTACACAGTGTGGTGGGCTGTGATTTTGCGGTAATCTTTCGCTGGCATGGAGCCGGGATACCGCCCTATTTCGTATGTGGAGCCCTGCTCAGCGGTATGGCGGCAGTGCAACTCATCGAATTAAGTCTCAAGCAAGCCCGCAGCTCTACCGGTGCGGGATGCCGCGAAAAGCTCTCGCGGCTGACCTTGCTGTTCAGCCAGGCAATGGGGTTGTTCTATATGGCTGAACTATGGCAGGAGCCCCATCTACTGGGGTGGGAATATACCATTATCCTGATATTGAATGTACTATTGCCCGGGGTGTACTGGCATCCCGCCGCGCGACAAAAGGGAAGCATCATTTGCGCCATCAGCATGGGTATACTGGCGGGTATGTGGTGGGAGCGAATCTTCATCATCATCTGCCGCTCAGAATGGTACACAGGTGCTCTCTACTCCCCCAGTTGGGTAGATATTGCCATGCTCATTGGCGGAATCAGCCTTTTCCTTGCGCTCTTTTTGAGCATATCCGCCCACATGCCACGCGAACAGGTAGACCCGGCCGAGGCTGCACAGGAACCCTCCTCTTTACGCACCGGCCGCATTGCTGCGCTTGGTGGCGGTTGCGGAGCCGCTATACTCCTTCTGTGGTATTCCCTCACACAATGGGCAGATACAGCCGGCGAGCTAAGTCGGCGCCCCCTTGCCTACCCATATATCCTGCCACCGCTTCTTGTGTGTACTCTACTGGGTGCCGGGCTGGCTCTTAGCCTCTGCTTTTTCATCCGGACAAGGAGGTGTAAATGAACGCGCGACTACCTATCATCGCCCTTTTATTTCTGCTCCTTGGGCTTTTTGTATGGCGTGTGGAATGGGATTCCGCCTTCTTGCCTGCGCGTTTCAATGCCGCCATGACGCAGCGCCCAAGTATCGGGCAAGCGCCTCCCCCCGGGGCGGTTCCCTTTGCCCCGGCGGCATCGCCCATAGCGGCAGATTTACTTTACCGCCAATACTGCGCCGCTTGCCACGGCATGCAAGGAAGCCCCCCGCCCTACCTTGCCACCTACCCGGGGATGCCGCAAATAACCAATCTGCGCACCACTCCACCCAATACCGCCTGGGCTGATAGCATAGCCCGCGGGCGCGGAGCCATGCCCGCCTATGCAGCCACCCTCACCCCGGAGCAAATACAGTCCCTCCTGCACCACATCACCACCATAGGGCAAGCAGCTTCTCCTACCCCGCAGGCGCATCAAAATGAGCGTTCAAAGGCATTTATCCAAGCGCCCATTACCTACCCGGCACCACTTCATTTTGATTGGAAGGTGGCACTAGCTACCCTCCTTCTCTCCTTGCCACTGGGAAGCACCTTTGTAGCAGCCCTTCTTCCCCCCGGCGGGGGCAAGGAACGGAAGGAACAATTCGCAGCGCGGCTCCTGTTGCTCCTTGCAAGTGCGGGACTTGCCATGGGTGTGGGCACAGTATTGTGGGGAGACGCCGGCTTTGCCATGCCTGCATTATCCTTTACCGCCGGGTTGGCACTCCGCCTTCTGCTGTACCAGGGAAAAACGAAAGCGCCCCATTCGGCACTACTCACCCTGGCACTCTCCCTCTCAGCCTATGCGTTGGCCCTTCCTCTGCTGGTCGGTAGCTACCTACCGGGAAAAGCTGTACCGTCATGGTATCTTACCGCGCACGCCGCTTGGATGGCAGCGCTCATCATCCTCGCTCTTCTCCCACACATCCTACCGCGCTGTATCACGCACCACAACAAGCTACTCGCCGGGGCCATACTCCTTGTACTCACCGGAGCCCATACCCTGCTCTCCTTTTTGTGAAAAATCGGGCACCGGGAGCCCGGTTAATAATCTTGCTTGTACAGCCCCCACCGCAATTGAGTAGGGGGACTTTCGTCCCCCTCTCACACCACCGTACGTGCCATTTATGGCATACGGCGGTTTCCAATCAGCGTTTGAGGAGTTGATAAAACGAGATATATCCCTCTGCTCGCAGCCATGCGTTATCCATGC
>JAFQGD010000043.1 GCA_017398355.1 Akkermansia sp.
AATCCGGTCACCGGCAAAACGAGAAAGAAATACGACAAAGCCCGAACCCCATATGAAAGAGTCATGGAACAAATGAAAGATGGGGCAAGGAAAAGAAACCTTATAGCCCTGAGGGAATCCCTCGATCCTATCGAATTGCAGGAAAATATCCAAAAATCCCTAAAAAGGCTCTTCCTCCTCATGAAACCTGAGAGCATTTTATGAAGCTATCCCCCCATCCGGCGAATTTTTCTGTCCCAAAATGCCGACTCGCTACGCTCGCTGTCATTTTGGGACAGAAAAAAGGTGGATTTGCCTTGTTTTTGAGTCAATCCTCCGCTAAAGTTTCGGTGACTGTTTTTTTGAGGCAATACGGTCCTAAATTGCGGGGCCATTATAGAATAGGTGCGGTTGAAAACAGGATTGGATATCAGCGCGTTTGAACTACCCCCTCCACTGCATCGGCCGTTCATAGCCCCACTTCACTGCCATTTTTGTGACAAAACAGCCCACAGAAGGTCGCATTTTTGTCACAAAATCCCATCAAGACAATGTTTTATTGTTTTTGTAAAGGCTTTATAATAAAGCAACGGCAGGGACAAGCCCTGCCGCCGCTCCAACTTACTACCTATGAAACTCAGTTCCCCCGTGGGATGACCACCGGCGCTCTCTCCTTCACCGGGAGTCGGAGGAACCGATGAAGGTATGATGCAGCCAAGAGAGGAAGCGTTGAAAGAAAATTGAGTGTTATTTTTCGGGGGAGGGGGGAGAATCCCCCGTAGGGGGGGTGGGGCAAGGAAGTTTGGTCATATCATCCGATTCTTTTTGTAAATCCGAGGCGATACCACAGAGGGAAAGAATAGTGTGATAGACTTGGTCTAGCGAATGGAATCTCCCTGCGTTTTCTCTGAGGGCATGTATGATTTCCGGATGATTTTTGGCATAGATGTCGGAGTACCAAATGAACCCGGTGATGTGAAGTTGTTCAATAGCAGAATGAGGGCCACCGTGTCCGAAGCGACCATTTTCTCCAAATGACTCACCGTGATCGGAAGTGAAGAAAAGAATCGCATCTTCATGCTCAATAGATTTGATAACCGTGCTGACCGTTGTATCAATGTCCACCATAGCATTATCGAATTTATCGATTGCAGATGCAGTGCCAAAGGGGTGGGTTGTAGAATGATAAGGCTCATGGCCTGCACCATCTTCTATCATGATGAAGAGAGGGTTTTGATGGTTGCCACGTAGCTCAGAAATTCCCTTTGAGTAGCCCTCGGGGGATTTGGGCCGCGAGTGAAGTGCCATGCGGTTGACGAAGAGTGGGGCAATGAGGGGCGTATCATACCAAGCACCTCCGCTATTCGTTCCTACCATTAAGTGGGAGCTGAAGCCGTGTTTACACAAGATGTCTATGAAGGATGTGTAGGCGGGTTTTTTCTGCTCGTCTTTTAGAATGAGGAATGAGTAGATGCTCGAAATTGTTTGAGTTTCAGTGCTGTAAAGGTTCGGAAAATTGATGACATTTGCCATTTGAGAAATTTGGGGAAGCGTATTTCGGTGATAGCCGTTCATGGGATTGTGATCGGCTCGGAATGATTCCCCGATATAGAACACGACAACATCGGGCAGTTTCTTCCATACAACTTGGGAAGGCGCATTAGCCGCATTCTGTAAAAAAGGTGGGTTCAGGAAACGCCATATGGCCATGTAAAAACACTCTGTATCACGAATGGGCTGGTACAAACTATAAAAGTAGTCCCAATCGCCTTCATTTTCGGGTACCAAGATGACTTGTAAGGCCTCTTCCCGGGTGCGGTTGATGGGCCAGGTGCGCATATGGGGAAAAGCGTCCAGAACCGGCGCAACGGATAAAGTCCCTATGGGGCGGGCGTAGTGGTAGACGACAGTGGGCAAAGTGAAGACTGTTGCGCCAATGAAAGCCAAGACGAGGGCGCGTATGGATTTATATTTAAAGTTGCCCTTTATGCTAAAGTAGCGGCGGAGTAAACTAATGCTCACAAATAAGGCAACCGTAATAAGAAACAATCTAATGCAAGAATTGACATTGGTATAGTTATTTATTTCCCCCCAGCTGGCATTGAAAAGAGCCACCGCAAACTCCTCTCTTACAGCTCCATATCGGCTATCAGCGTAATAAATGGCATACTGTGTGAAAACGATGAGAGGAAAGATGAAGTACGCAAAAAGTGCCGAAAGGCGGGCAAAGTTCACGAGTACCCACCAAAATAAACCATGCAGCAGTAGCCCTACCACAATAAAAGGCCAGTTATTCAAGAGGCTTATGTGGTGAGCCCGGATGAGGGTAATGAAGTAGCTGTTGCTTACCGTGCAAAGCAGAAAAAGTACATACAATATGATGACGAGATGGCGAATGAAACTGTTTTTCGCCCATTCGTTAAAAAAAGAATCTAACTTTTTCCATGCCGTAAACATACAATCGTAATTAATGAGTTCAGCGGGGGGGGATTAGGGGGCATCCTCTTGGTTGGGGATGGGGGTGGTATCCACCTCGTCAAGTCGGTTTTGCCAGAGGTAATAGCGGGTTTGGGAGATGAGGACACCGGAAAGGCCAATCATGCAGATGAGGTTGGGTATGGCCATGAGGGCATTGGCGCAGTCTGCAAAGTTCCACACAATGCTGCTTTTGGGAATGACGCAACCTACAAAGACAGCTACAACCCAGAGCACGCGGTAGGGTGTAATCAGGCGGGAGCCACCCAAGTATTGCAGGGCGCGCTCGCCAAAATAAGACCAGCCGAGCAGGGTGGAGATGACGAAGGTGGACAAACTGATGGTAAGCAGGATGGAGCCGATGGAGCCCATCGTTTTGAAAGCATGATAGGTGAGTAAATCGCCATCTACCGAGGCGATGGAGGGATTGACGTACAGCACCGTCGTGAGGGTCACGCCGGTGAGGGTGCAGATGATGACTGTATCCCAGAAGGGGCCTGTGGAGGAAACGAGAGCTTGTTGCACCGCATTGGGGGTACGCACCGGGGCGGAAACGATGGGGGAGGAGCCCATGCCGGCCTCGTTGGAGAAGAGGCCGCGGCGTACACCATTTTGCATGGCCAGCATCAAAGTAGAGCCGATGAAACCGCCGGTTGCAGCTTGTTCGCTAAATGCACTGGTGAAGATGAGACTGATGGCCGGTAAAATATACTCTGCATTGGCTACCAGTAGCAGCGCGCAGCCCACCATGTAGATGATAGCCATGGTGGGCACGCAGGCCGTGCATACACGGGAAATACCCTTGAGACCACCAAGCAGAACCATGGTGACCAACACAAACAGTACCCCTCCCGTTACCCAAGTGGGCACCGCGAGGGCAGAGGTCTCCAGCACACGAGCCACAGCATTGGCCTGTGTGATGTTGCCGATGCCAAAGGCCGCCACTGCCGTAAAGAGCGCAAAGAGCACGGCCAACCACTTGCAACGCAGCCCGCGTTCCAAGGCATACATGGGTCCACCCACCAATTCACCGTTGGCTGCATATACGCGGTAGCGAATGGCCAGCAAACTTTCTGCATAGCGGGTAGCCATGCCTAGCGCACCGGTTACCATGCACCAGAAGACGGCACCCGGGCCACCCACTGCCAAGGCTACGGCCACCCCCACAATGTTGCCGGTTCCTACATTGGCCGCCAGTGATATCATGAGGGAGGAAAAGTGGGAAATCTGCCCATCCTCCGGCTTCCCTTTGCGGAAGTAGTAGCTCATCGCGCGGAACAGGTAGCGCTGCGGGAAACGCAGAATCACGGTGAGATACAGGTGGGTACCCAAAAGCCCGAAAAGGAGGATATAGCCCCACAAAAAGCTACTGGCATTGCTGAAAAATGAATCTATTGCGTCTATCATAGGCGTGCGCATGGAGCATACAGGATAGTGGCTTGCTCGTCAAGCTCCGAATTTCTTTTCCTGCGCGTGCGCGAGCGTGTCAAAATAAAAAGTGCGAATTTTGTATTGCCAAAACGGGTTTCGTGGTGTAGAATGCCGCGCTTTTACCCTAAAAAGCAGAATTATTAACTAACAATAACAGACAATGGACCCCAATACATTATTCTGGATCGTTCCCGTTGCCTCCATCTTGGTGCTGGCATTCGCCGCCAAGTTCTTCTTCGACATGAAGAAGGCAGATGAAGGTAACGACCGCATGAAGGAGATTGCGGGCTATGTGCGAGAAGGCGCCATGGCCTACCTGAAGCAGCAGTACAAAGTTGTTGCCATCTTCTTCGTCATCATCGCAATCGCCTTCGCTGTGATGGCCTATTTCGGCCTGCAGAACAACATCGTGCCCGTGGCATTCCTTACCGGTGGTATCTTCTCCGGTTTGGCCGGTTTCATCGGCATGAAGACGGCTACCTACGCTTCCGGGCGTGTGGCTCAAGCCTGCCGCGATAAGGAGGACGGTCTCAACAAGGGTCTGCAGCTTGCTTTCCGTTCCGGCGCAGTGCTGGGTCTCACGGTGGTAGGCTTCGGCCTGTTGGATATTTCTGCTTGGTACCTGATTCTGGACAACACCTCTTTGATGGGTGATATGGAAGGCGTGACCAAGTTGGTACACATCACCACCGTCATGCTGACCTTTGGTATGGGTGCTTCCTTGCAGGCTCTCTTCGCCCGTGTGGGCGGTGGTATCTACACCAAGGCCGCTGACGTAGGCGCTGACCTTGTGGGCAAGACCGAGTACCACTTCAACGAAGATGATCCCCGCAACCCCGCCACCATCGCCGACAACGTGGGCGATAACGTGGGTGACGTGGCCGGTATGGGCGCTGACCTGTACGAATCCTACGCCGGTTCCATCTTGGCTACCGCCGCTTTGGGTGCTGCCGTGGCTGCCGCTGCCAACAACTACGAGATGGGCTTGCAGCTCGTCATGGCTCCCATGATTATCGGTGCTGTGGGTGCTATCCTCTCCATCATGGGTGTGTACATGGTGCGCACCAAGCCCGGTGCCAACCAGACCCAGCTCATGGCTGCTCTGAACAAGGGTATCAACTTCTCCGGCGTGCTTATCGCCATCTTCTCCGCTCTCGTCCTCTGGTCCCTCAAGATTGAAAACTGGTTGGGCATCTGGGGCTCCATCATGATTGGTCTCGTGGTGGGTATTGCCATTGGCAAGGTGACGGAGTACTACACCTCTTTTGAGTTCAAGCCGGTGAAATTCATTGCCGAGAACGCCACCACCGGCCCTGCCACCGTGATTATCTCCGGTATCGGCGTAGGGATGATTTCCACCTGCTGGCCGGTTATCTTCATCGTGCTTGGCACCATCGGTGCCTACCTCTGCGCTGCCGGCGAATGGGCCTTCACCGCTGAGAATATGTCTGCCGGTCTTTACGGTATCGGCATCGCAGCTGTGGGTATGCTCTCCACGCTGGGTCTGACCCTTGCTACGGATGCCTACGGCCCCATCTCCGACAACGCCGGCGGCAACGCCGAAATGAGCGCTCTGGGTGATGACGTGCGCAGCCGCACGGATGCTCTGGACGCCTTGGGCAACACCACCGCCGCTACCGGCAAGGGCTTCGCCATTGGCTCCGCAGCCCTCACCGCTCTGGCTCTTCTTGCCTCCTACATTGAAGAGCTCAAGATTGCTGCCGACCGCTTGGGCGCTGAAATTGTCACCATCAGCAATTGGGGTGGTGCCGTGAAGCTCAACGGTGTGGAACAGACCGGCGACATGGTTGCTAAGATGAGCATTGCAGACTTCATGTCCGCCTTCGAGGTGACCCTCATGAATCCCAAGGTTCTGTTGGGTATCTTCATCGGCGCTATGCTTTCCTTCCTCTTCTGCGGTCTGACCATGAATGCCGTGGGCCGCGCCGCTAAGAGCATGGTGGAAGAAGTGCGCCGTCAGCTGAGCGACAAGGACGTATTCGAAGGCCGCAAGAAGGCCGACTATGCTCGCTGCGTAGGTATCTCCACCCAGGGTGCCCAGCGCGAGATGGTTATCCCCTCCCTCATTGCCGTGGTGGTACCCGTTGCTACGGGACTTATCATGGGTGTGGCCGGCGTGTTCGGTTTGCTGGCCGGTGGTTTGGCCGGTGGTTTCGTGCTGGCTGTGTTCATGGCCAACTCCGGTGGCGCTTGGGATAATGCCAAGAAGTACATTGAGACGGGTGATGCCGAATACTGTGGCAAGCACACCGCCATCCACGACGCTTCTGTGGTGGGTGACACGGTGGGCGATCCCTTCAAGGATACTTCCGGCCCCTCTCTGAACATCCTCATCAAGCTGATGAGCATGGTCTCCATCGTGACGGCCGGTCTCAACATCGCCTTCTCCTTGCTGTAATATTGTAACAGCAACAGACAAGATTTACTGCCCGCCCTGCATCACCGCAGCGGCGGGCAGTTTTTTGGATAGCAAGCTGCCTGTGGAGATAAAATAGATTCTATTTTGCTCTTGCTTTTAGGCATAAATATGTTAGCTTCATCTTTATCATTCCACTACAAGATAAGGGTATGTGCAAAAGAAAGGTATGGAAAGCATTATGCATCGCTACCGTGGCAACGGGTATGTGCGCAGGGGCGGCGTGGATTTTTTACCCGCAAAAAATGGCTGCGAAAGCAGAGCATCATATTCACCGTGCTGATGTAAAGCTGCATTTAAACTCATATGTGCAGCAAAATAAAGCGAATTTGTTGCAAGCAAACGGCGCATACCAAGATGCGAATCGTTCTGACTACTGGATAGCGCATGGCGGAGGCATTGGTGCCTTTGTGTACTGCAACAGCAAAGAAGCTGTGCTTGATGCTCTGCAACGCGGGTTCCGGTATATTGAGCTTGATTTGCACTTTACCACGGATGGCGAGCTTGTAGCGGCTCACGATTGGGTGCGTTTGCGCCAGATAATAGGGGATGCCAGGGCTGCCGATACTCCTATGAGTAAATCTGAAATCATGCGTTTCAAAGAAAACTGGCGACAAACTCCCCTCTTTGCAGAGGATATACGACAATTGATGCAAGACTATCCTAACATGGTGCTTGTAACGGATAAATGCCAGGATTTTAAGCGTTTATCCAAAGAGTTGCCCTACCAACAACGCATGATTGTAGAAGCCTCCGGGTGTTATAACTGTCTGCAAGCCATGCGAAACGGATTTTTCAATGTAGCACTTAGTGCGTGGTCTGCAAATGATTTGCGCCTAGCTCGCCAATACAAATTACCGGGAGTTGTTCTTTCTGCAAAATGCTTCGAAGATGAACAGGAAACAGAGGCTTTAGCACAGGAGCTGCACAAAGAAGGTTGTTGCATCATGGTGCACTGGGCTTCTGTTTGCGATCAGCCTGCATTCATCCGCAAACACCTTGGTGTTTCCATTAGCCGCATCTATACAGACGCATGGTCTCCTTCAAATTCTCCCCTGTCCTCTCAATAGCATATTCTCTTCCGTTTTCGTTTTGGCGGTGCAAATCAACATGCGTGATTTTTCCCAAGTGAGGAGAGGATACGTTGCTCTCGGATTGTAAAAACGAAACTGCCACGATGACAGCAGAGAAACAATACACAAAAGTATTGCCAAGGGGCATGGCTGGTGCTAGAATGGCGCGCCCCGCGCATCGGGCACCACAAATCCATGAACAAGACCAATTGCAGCGCACTGATAGCAGCCGTCATCGCGGCCGTGTTGATGGGCGTGCTTGGTTTCTTCGTGCGGGAGACTCACTGCTCCGCCCAGGGGTGTTCCTTTGCACGCTTTATCATTGGTTTAGTGCTCATTATCCCCTTGGTTTGTTGCCATAAAGCACCCGGGGCAGGGCGCTTGCCTTTTTCACTGCCGGCGGTGTTGTCCGGGGCCGGCATCAGTCTTTGTATTTTGTTTTATTTTTTGGCCATTACCCAAATATCGGTGGGTATAGCTGCGTTGCTTCTCTACACCGGTCCTGTGTTTGCAGCGGTGGGGGAATCCCTGTTGCGCCGTAGCTTGCCCCCGCGGCGGGATGTCTTGCTCATGCTCGCCTCTGCCGCGGGCATTGTGCTCGTTACCGTGTGTGCGGGCATCCCGGCGGCAGAACAAGTGCAGGAGCCTATGGGCTATGCCTACGGGCTGCTCTCGGGGGTGTGCTATGCTGCCTACATTTTGCTCAACCGCCAGATACCCGGCTTCATTTCCCTTTCCGTACGCACTTTCTGGCAATTTGCGGCAGGCAGCTTGGTGTTGCTAGTGCCACTCTTGCTCACGGATACACCCTATGCAGGGGTGAGCACGGGGTGGCCATATCTGTTGTGCATAGGTGTGCTGCAAGGTTTTGCGGTGTTGCTGCTGGTGGCCTATGCCGTGCGGCGGCTCACAGCTATTGAGTTTGGCACCATCTCCTACCTGGAACCTGCCGTAGCCGTGGCGCTGGGCTGGGTGGTGTATGGCGAAAGCATCACACCCGGCCAGTGGTGCGGTTTTGCGCTGGTGCTGGGTGCTTCTGCCCTGCAATCTCTCTTGCCCTCCAAACAATAAGTCCTTTTTCTCCTTCCCTCTCTCTTTCCATGATTGCTCCCTCCAACATCTCATCCGTTCACACCATAGACCTGCACGCCGCCGGTGAACCCTGCCGCGTGCTTTATTCTGCCTGCCAAGAGCTGCCCGGCAAGACCATGCGCGAGCGTTTGGATTACATGCGCAATCACTTGGATGTCATCCGCTCTTTCCTCATGCAGGAGCCCCGCGGTCACAAGGCCATGTTCGGTTCTATTCTGTGCCACCCCGTCACGCCGGATGCAGATGCCGGCATCCTCTACACCGATTCTGATTCCTATCTTGATATGTGCATTCACGGCACCATTTGCACGGCCCGTGCTGTGGCGGAGCTGGGGCTGCCCCTGCATACCCCGGATAAGGTGGTGCTGGATGCTGTGTGCGGCCGCATTGAGGCCACTCTGCACCGCGGTGCCACCGGGCGCGTAGAGGAGGTGACGGTGCGCAACGTACCCTCCTTTGTCTACACCCCGCAGCCCATCACCTTGCAAGTACCCGGTTTGGGGGCGGTGAAGGCCTATGTCGTCTTCGCCGGCAATTTCTTTGTGCTGGTGGATTATCCCTTTGCCGAGCCGCTCGGCCCGGAATCGCACGATAAATCCTTCTATGTGGACTTGGGTATGCGTATCAAAAATGCCGCCAACGAGGCCATCCAAGTAGAACACCCCACCAACCCCTCCACCCGCAAGATTGCCCTTGCCGTCATCTACCAACGAAAGGCTGCTGCTCCTTTGCATGTGCGCAACACCGTTATCTTCGGGGATGGGCAGATGGACCGCAGCCCCTGCGGTTCCGGTACCTCGGCTCTCATGACCCTCATGCACCATTTGGGTGAGCTCGCCATTGGGGATGACTACATCTCCGAATCATTCATCGGCTCCATTTTCCGTGGTACTCTCCGCGAATCCGAGCCCGTGGGCACATACCCCGCTGTGGTTCCCTTGGTCACCGGCCGCCCCTACCTCACCGCACGCTGTGAATTCATCCGCGAGGAAAGCGACCCCTTCCGCGATGGGTTCATCATCGATTGATGGGGGGCTCTGCCGTATTTGGAGAACTTCATTGGGAGCGCTGTTATCCTGCGCTCCCTTTTGTGTGTGCAGATGCGGTGGCTTGTTCTTTAGGCCTCCTTAAGCACCGGAAAAGGGGAGAAAATCTTGCTTATGGCGGGGTGAGTCTTCAAAAATCTATCAATTGGGGGGATTTTGCTCTTTTTTCGCTTGCTTTGGGCTTGCGGGCGTGCTAAAGATAGTGATGATACACTATGGGTGTACTGTCTACACCCGCAATACAGCTCTACAGACAATTTTACTCAAAAATCACCTCCACTCATCATGAAATTACATCTCCCTACGATGCTTCGCAAGGCACTTTTGGCATGCTTTGCTGCAGTTTCCTCCGTTACTTTCGCCACAGGCTCAGCTTGGGCTGATACCTATAATTTGCTGGCAGACCAAGAGAGTTGGGTTTTCACCTCCGGCAGGGGTAATGCAACATGGGCAGATGGTGCAATTAAAGCCCAGAATTGGAATCAGTCCGTTGCGACGTATCATACAACCGGTGGTCAAGTATACAATGTGGATAACACCACGAATACGTTGACGTTTACGATTACCTACAATTATGAGAATGCAAATGGTTCCACGGTGGGTAATGCCTTCCAAGAGTTTGCATTGGTAGGCAGCACGCAGGCGATTGTGCTGGGCACTCCCAAGTATCAAACGACTGATGGTGCCAACGATGCAAATCAAATTGGCTATGGCATATCCACCAACACCACGGCAGATGTCTATGCGACAAAGAATGAGGGTTGGAGTGGTATTGATTTTGCCATTATCACATTCACTCCTTTTGAAAACGTGACTCGTGAGGTAGGGACGTATACCCTGACCGGCGTGGTGACAAAGGGCGAGACGAACTACACCTTGGATTTGTCACTGGCTGCCGGGGAGGGTGAGGCCGTCACTTATGTGGATGATTTGGATCTGGGTGCCTCCTTCGATATCAACAAGGTCATTATGGCCAGCGATGGCCCGCAGACTACACTTACGGCTCTCACCATTGAGGGTTCATATGCAGACAGACCCTCCGTGACGATTGAGGGCAATGGTACGAATGATGAGCGCCTCATTAATACGCCCGCTACGTACATGATTATTTTGAACTTGGATGGGCAGAATAATGACTATCTGTATGCCTCCGGTAATGGTAGTGTGTATACCATTGCGAATGATGTTGAGATACAGTCGGCCATTATCAACAACGGTAATGGAAACACGACGTATAAATTTACCGGCACGATTACGGGAACGGGTGAATTCAAGCGCCCGAGCGGGGCAGCTACGGATAGTCAACACTATGAATTCTCCGGGGATATGAGCGCCTACTCCGGCAACATGAGCTTGCTGGATAACTCTGGCTCATTGGCTTATGGCGATACCCTCTTGTTCAATGGCAATACATCCGGCACAGGCACTATTACGGTGAGCGGCTATAATCAAATAACCGTGGCCGGAGCTACGATGAATAATAGTGCGATAGATGCCACCTATATGACTATCAGCGGTACTTC